>DHOF01000082.1:5193-7857 GCA_002411615.1 Ruminococcaceae bacterium UBA5397 | reverse complement strand
GATAAATTAGAAAAGGCACAACCGATCATAGAACGGTTGGGCCTTTTCTTTTTATTCTTTTGATTTTTCCCACGATTCATAGTAAACCATAGATTCCAAAGGCCTTCTGGGACGAGGCGATGGATGTGCTTCTGCAGGATACCCAATCGGAATAATTCCACAAATATATTGATTTTCAGGCACTCTCAAAATTGGGCGAACATCTTTTTGATCAAACCAGCCAGTCCAGCAGGCCGCAAGGCCATCATGTTCCGCTTCCAGCAAAAGATTTTCAATAGCAATGGCCGTGTCACGAATAATTTGCTTGAGTTCTGGTTCGGGACTATTTTCATCGAGATAAAAGGGACCGTCTTTTCTTCTGCAGGTAATATCTGCAGTACAGACCAACATAACAGGAGCTTCTTTCATCCATCCTTGGCGATGATCTGCGGCAATTAAAGCATCTTTGACGGCTTCTGACCGAACAACGATAAAATTCCATGGCTGTGTATTATCTCCGGAGGGAGCAAGCCTTGCACTTTCAATTAAATCAAGAATTTGTTTGTCTGAAACATCACGCGTGAGATATTTTCGAATGCTTCTTCTGGATTCAATTTCTTTTAACATTTTCATTCCTCCTGTTACAAAAATAGAAAAGCCGCCGAAAAACAATTAAAAAATTCGGTGGCTTGAAACTCAATGATTATTTTGTGATTTTTTGGAAACATGATGAATATGCATAGAACCACTATTGGTTTTTTCTGCGCTGTGAGGGTGTTCCATTGCATTTCGATAATCTTGTACCATAATAGCGGCCAGCGCCTCACAGGTTAATCCTGCTGTGCTCCTTCTCACTAATTTTCGAAGAAGTCCTTCACCTTCTAAGTCGAGTTGACTTAGCATACGCAGCTTATCGCCCAGCTGAGAAGCATGTTCAAACAAAAATCCGTTGACGCCTTCTCTTACCAGTTCAGCATTTGCACTGCTCTGTTCCAAAAGGACTGGAAGGCCAGCCGCCATTGCCTCTAGAGGAGAAGCTTTGATAGCAGCAGATTTACTGGCACTGACGAATGCTCGGCAGCACGAAAAGCAGCGATTCAAATCATCCCTTGAAAGATCTCCTGCAAAAGTGACTTTTGAAGAAATTCCGAGCATCTTGGCGCGCTCTGTTAGGATTGCGGAATCAGGTCCGCTTCCGGCAATAATCAGGCGCAGCCGGTCCTGCACTGAAACACTGGAATTCCAATATTCAAGGAGTTCATTGACGCCGCAGTCGCCCGTTAATCTGCCGGCAAAAACAAATGCAGTTTCGTCCGGCTGAATCTGCAGTTGCTCACGCATTTCCAAATCAATTCCATGGACCGGAGAAAAAGTTTCAAGATCGACACAAAAAGGAGATCGGTGCATTTTACAGTGAATATCAAGTTTGCGAAGAATCTCTTTTGTTTTTCCAGAAGGAACACAAATGGTATCGGCAGCAGCGCATAACTTTCGTAAAGTACTGCGAGCTTTCATTTTGAGAAGACTGTCATAAACCCGGTTAACGCCGGCATCTTCGACCGTATCATAGAGATTCAAAAGAGTTAGCACAAATGGAAGTTGGCTTGTTTCGGCTACATGAAGTGCAGAAAGCCCCATATCATCTGCTGTTACCGCGTGAATCATGTTAGGACGAAATGCTTCCATAATATCGTAAACCGGAGAAAGCATACTCGATTTTACAGTATACCCATAATAATTTGAAGATATCTTTGCGGGACAAAAAATAGTATCATCTTGAGTGTAACAATCATCTGCTTCCGGATCGCAGGTAATCAGCAAAACAGTGTGTCCTGCACGGGAAAGGCTTTTTTTCAGAATTGATACATATGCAGATGCATCACTGTGCGCATTACTTGCTCCGGAAAATAATGCAATTCTCATGGGAAGTCCTCCATTTATGCTAAATGTACAAAAAGTTTTTCGAATTATTTTTAAGCGTTTCCATTATAACACAATTTCTGTTTTCTTAAAAGAAAATCTTTTGGTTTTGACTTTAAACTTATCCTTCTATGCGATATAATAAATCTATTGTAAGTTTATTCGAAAATATTTTTTTTAGGACGTTACAATAGGAAAGAGGGTGTTGAAATTGGCAGAAAATTTTACGGTTAGTCTTTCAAAAATTATTCAGGAAATTTCTTTGAATATTGTCAGTATGCCCTGTAATCCAGATGAGGTTTTAATTTCTTCAAAAGATGTCAATCGTCCAGGATTGGAACTCAATGGCTTTTTTAAGTATTACGATACCACTCGTATTATTATTATCGGAAATGCTGAAACTGCTTTTTTAAATGATTGTACAACGGAGCGCCGAACGGAAGTGTTAAACAAAATTTTTTCGGCTAAGCCGCCGGCAGTTATTATTGCGAGAAATTTAACTCCGGCACCGGAACTTCTTGCCGCGACAAAGCGCTATCAGATCCCGGTCTTAGAGACATCAGATACGACGAGCAGTCTTGTTGCAGCTTTGGTAACCTATTTAAATGGAGAGCTGGCTCCTCGTGTTACGCGCCATGGGGTTTTGGTGGAAGTTTATGGAGAAGGAATCCTTTTGGTGGGAGACAGCGGCGTCGGAAAAAGTGAAACCGCAGTGGAACTGATCAAACGCGGCCATCGGTTGGTTGCAGATGATGCGGTAGAAAT
>DHOF01000082.1:0-5030 GCA_002411615.1 Ruminococcaceae bacterium UBA5397 | reverse complement strand
GTGGAAATTCGTCGAGTTTCTGTAGAAACCTTAATTGGTCAGGCGCCAGAAAACATTCGCCATTTTATTGAACTGAGAGGAATTGGGATTATCAATGCCCGGCGTATTTTTGGTATGGGTGCTGTTAAAATGAGCGAAAAATTGGATATGATTATTAATTTGGAGCTTTGGGATAATGAAAAAATTTATGACAGAATGGGCCTTGATAATGAATACACGGAGCTTTTAGGAGTGAAAGTCCCTGTGCTGACAATTCCGGTAAAGCCGGGTCGAAATCTCGCTGTTATTATCGAAGTAGCCGCGATGAACAATCGTCAGAAAAAGATGGGATATAACGGGGCACAGGAATTGCTAAAACATCTTGGAATGGATGCGGATATGATGAAACAGAAAGAAACAAAATTGGATTTATCGTTTTAAATATTGGAAAGGACGAACGAATGAAGATTATCGCTGATTTGCATACGCATACAGTCGCTTCTACGCACGCATATAGTACTTTGCAGGAAATGGTGACCGCAGCCTCCCAAATGGGGCTTTCTGCAATTGCTGTTACAGATCATGGAGTAGAGATGCCCGGTGCGCCTAAGGCAGGTACTTGGTATTTTTCCAATCTCCGATCAATTCCGCATCTTTACCATGGCATATTAGTCCTTCGCGGGCAGGAAACCAATGTACTCAATCTGGAAGGAAAGATCGATCTCGAAAAAGAGGCCGAGCCATGGATGGACTGGGTGGTTGCGTCAATTCATCCACCATGCTTTCAAAGTGAAGAAAAGCAGAATGATGTAACAAGTGCATGGCGGGGGATTGCAGAAAATCCTGCTGTAAACGTAATTGGCCATTGCGGAGATCCTCGTTTCCCTTTTGACTATGAGAAAATGATTCCAATTTTTCGGGATGCAGGAAAACTAATTGAATTAAATGAAGCTACTTTTTCCGTTCGGTCACAGTCGGTTTCAAACTGTAAAAAGATCATGCAGCTATGCAAAAAATATTCGGCACCGATTGTTGTGAACAGTGATTCTCATTTTTCGGCTAATGTAGGAAAATTTCCGAAGGCTTTGGCATTACTGCAAGAATTGAATTTTCCGGAAGAGCTGATTATTAATTCAAATATAGAACGATTTAAAAAATATTTGCAGTGTTATACCCGCGTCTTTGAGGACCATGCCCTATCTGAAGGAGGATTTTAATGGAAAAGCTAGAAATATTAAAACGCACGGCCCAAAATGTGGGGTGTGAAGTAATAGAAAATGAACAGATGAGCCGCCACACTACTTTCCAAATTGGCGGCCCGGCAGATTTGTTTATTACAGCTTCCAATATTATTGCATTAAAAGATGTGATCAAGGCTGCAGGAGCATTAGGAATTCCGCTGCTGCCGCTTGGAAACGGAAGCAATCTTCTGGTAAGCGACGATGGAATTCGTGGTGCAGTTTTAAATTTGAACGGAGATTTTCGAAAAATTTCTTTAGCAGATCCTGTTACCATTAATTGCGGAGCAGGGGCTACCTTAGCAAGCCTTTGTAATTTTGCACGTAAAAATTCTTTGTCGGGATTGGAATTTGCGTGGGGAATTCCGGGGTCTGCCGGCGGTGCTGTTTTTATGGATGCCGGGGCTTATGACGGCCAGTTGAGTGATGTGCTTTTTTCAACTACGCATGTGACTCGTTCTGGGAGGACAGGCTTCTTGATGGGAGAAGAACTGGAGCTTGGATATCGCTCCAGTGCCTATCAAACAAATGGATGCTTGATCACCTCTCTTGTTGTGCGCTTAAAGAAAGGAAATCAGGATCAAATTTCTATGCAGATGGAAGAACTTCTGAAACGGAGAAAAGCGAAGCAGCCCGTAGAATTGCCAAGTGCCGGGAGTACGTTTAAACGTCCCGAAGGACATTTTGCCGGAACTTTGATTGAACAATGCGGATTAAAAGGCGCCAGAGTGGGGGGCGCCATGGTCAGTGAGAAGCATGCTGGATTCATTGTCAATATGGGGGGCGCTACCTGTACGGATGTGCTGTCTTTAATTGAAGAAATTCAGAAAACGGTTTTGCAGCAGACTGGCATTTCTTTGGAATGTGAGGTTCGCTATCTCTCTTAGTCAAAGAAGAACACGAAGAGGAGGAAAAAATGGATTTTATTATTGTTACAGGCCTTTCAGGAGCTGGAAAATCGCGTGCGATGCATGCAATGGAAGATATCGGATTTTACTGTATCGATAATCTTCCGCCAAAACTCATTTCCCCTTTTTATGATTTGTGTACACAGGCACAGCCTCAACTTTCTCAGGTTGCAGTGGTAACAGATATCCGCGGCGGAGATATGTTTTCCAGCCTTTTTGAAGCCCTTGATAACTTAAAAAGGGAAAACAAGCCATATAAAATTCTGTTTTTGGATGCGAATGACATTGTCCTTCAGAATCGTTTTAAAGAAACGCGCCGTAAGCACCCTCTGAGTGAAGATACTCATGGAATTGAACAGGCAGTAAAATTGGAACGGGAAATTCTGCGTCCGGTACGGGAACGTGCGGATTATCTGATTGATACTTCGCTTTTATCTCCAGCACAGCTCAAGCAGCGGATCGATAGCCTTTTTCTTGATAATGCTTCCAATGCGTTGAGCATTCATTGCGTTTCATTCGGATTTAAATATGGAATGCCGACGGAAGCAGATCTGGTGTTTGATGTGCGATGCTTGCCGAACCCTTATTATGTAGAGGAACTGCGTAATTTGAATGGGCTCGATGAGCCTGTTCGTGCTTATGTGATGAAGTGGGAACAAACACAGGGATTTATTAAGCGTCTGCTCGATTTGATTGATTATATGATGCCGCTTTATTGCAATGAGGGGAAAAGTCAACTGGTTATTGCAGTAGGCTGTACCGGTGGGCATCACCGTTCGGTAGCGATTGCACAGCTGCTTTATGATCATTTGATTGCGCAGGGAATGCATGCCAGCGTAAATCATCGTGATATTCAAAAGAACTAGGAGGAAAGCAGGACGTGTCTTTTGCTTCTGCAATTAAATCAGAACTGAGCAAACAGAAGGCCTCGCGTATCTGTTGTCGTACAGCGGAATGCTATGGCATTCTGCTCTTTGGCCGTTCTTTTTCATTAAATGGAATTTCGTTTATGACGGAAAGCTCTGACGCTGCACACTGTGCAGCACAAATGATCGCGCAAGTATCCGGAGCTATTGTTGAGACGAAAAGAATTCTTCGCCGTGCTGAACACACGGCGTTCATTGTATCAGTGGAAGATATTGAAGATCGCCGAAAAATTCTAAATATGTTTGGCCATGATGGAAATGAGATCCATTTACTTCTCAATCATGCGGTTTTGGAAAACGAATGCTGCCTAAGTGCTTTTCTGAGAGGAGCTTTTCTTTCCTGCGGAACCGGAGTTGATCCTCAGAAGGAGTATCGTTTGGAGTTTGTAGTGCCTCATTTTCACCTTGCAAAAAGCCTGAGTGCTATTTTAACAGAAGTACCTGAGCTTGCTTTGCAGCCGATTATTTCCAGGCGGCAGGGAACTTATGTCGTTTATTTGACCGGTGGAGATCGGATTTCTGATTTTCTCACTTATCTTGGGGCTGTCCAATCCTCTATGGAAGTGATGCAGACAAAAATGCTCAAAGAAGTCCGGAATAATGTCAATCGAAAAACAAATTTTGAGACGGCCAATATTGGGAAGACTGCATCTGCCGCAGCGCTGCAAATTGAGGCGATCGAGCGCTTCTTGAATCTAGGCGGCTGGACTGCTATTCCGGAAGAATTGCGGGAACTTGCAGAAAAGCGCTATGAAAATCCGGAGCTTTCTTTACGAGAGCTTGGGCAAAGTCTGGAAACACCGCTTTCGCGTTCCGGCGTCAATCATCGGTTGCAAAAACTAATGGAGTTGTCCGAAAAATTACAAAAACATTGATCTTATAGAATCGGAGGTACCATTTTTGTTCACTCATTTACATCTTCATACAGAATATAGCCTCTTGGATGGTGCCTGTCGGATTGAGCAGTTGCTGGATCTCGCGGCAAAAAGAGGAGATAAAGCGGTTGCCATTACAGATCATGGAGTCATGTATGGGGCTGTTAATTTTTATAAAGCCGCAAAAAAGCGCGGAATAAAACCGATTATCGGCTGTGAAGTATATGTTGCGCAGAGAACCCGTTTTGATAAAACCAATGAATTAGACGGCCAGAGCTATCATTTGGTGTTGCTGTGTGAAAACAATACAGGCTATCAGAATCTGATTGCGCTTGTCAGCCATGCGTGGATTGAAGGCTTTTACAATAAGCCACGGGTGGACCTTGAACTTTTAAAGCAGCATCATGAAGGAATTATTGCGCTTTCCGCCTGCTTAGCCGGAGAAATTCCGCGCGCTTTATCGGCCGGAGACTATGAGGAAGCAAAAAAAGCAGCATTGCGGTATTCTGATATTTTTGGAGAAGATCATTTTTATCTGGAACTGCAGGATCATGGTTTGCCGGATCAAAAACGAATCAATCCGTTTTTGATTCGTCTTTCGAATGAGACCGGAATTCCACTGGTGGTGACAAATGACTGTCATTATCTTACAAAAGAAGACAGCAAAATGCACCATGTCCTTCTTTGTATTCAAACGAACCATACGATTGATGATAAAAATGGGATGGAGTTTGGCAGCGAAGAGTTCTATTATAAAACAGAAGAAGAAATGCGGTCGCTTTTTCCGGATCATCCGGAGGCGGCGGATAATACAAATAAAATTGCAGACCGGTGCAATGTGACATTTGAATTTGGAAAGACAAAACTGCCTCATTTTGATACGCCGAATGGGCAGGAGAATTATACGTATTTCCGGGAAAAATGTTATGCAGGGCTCCATCTTCATTATGGGGAAAATCCAGCTCCCGAGATTGTACAGCGCCTCGAATATGAACTCGATACCATAAGGAAAATGGGTTATGTAAATTACTATTTAATTGTCCATGACTTTGTCCGTCATGCAAAAGAGGTTGGAATTCCGGTGGGCCCTGGACGTGGGTCCGG
>DHOF01000031.1:16861-17003 GCA_002411615.1 Ruminococcaceae bacterium UBA5397 | reverse complement strand
TTCTATGGTCGCTTTTTATCAGGCAATTGGTGGATATCAGGTTCAGAATACTTCTGTAGTCCTTACAAAAGAAAGTCATGAATATACATTTGTCTATGACAAAATGCAACTCTATTCTGTTTATTATCAGACGGAAAATCTG
>DHOF01000031.1:9487-16601 GCA_002411615.1 Ruminococcaceae bacterium UBA5397 | reverse complement strand
GACTGGAAATCAGCTTGAGTCGGCACCGGAAAAGGTTCCGGCAGTTGGATATGACGAAAAAGAATATACCCCAAATGCCAATAATCAGCAGACTATTTCAGAAGGAACACAGTATGTAAAGTTCGATCTTAGAAGTTATACCATCACTTATCACTATGATAGCGTTGACGGCAAAACTTATAAGACCGACAGTTATAAGGTTGGGCAGTCTGTTACAGCAGAGCCATTGCCGGCAGAAGAAGGATATCATTTCAGCGGTTGGGTTGGAATGGTTGTTACGATGCCTTCTAATAATGTCGATGTCTATTGCACAAAGAAGATCAATCAGTATACCGTGAATTTTGCAGTGAAATCAGGAAGTGAAACTTATGGGAGCCTTGACAAATCGAGTGCAACCGTTGATTATCAAAATTCACTTCAATCTGATGATATTCCGGCTACACTGCCCAATAATGAATGCTATTTTGTAGAATGGCAGAATCAAAGCGGTCAAAAAGTGACTGCTGACCAGATGATGAGCGCAAAAGTAACCGACAATACTACTTATTATGCGGTGTTTTCCCATAATGGAAATATGAATGCCGGAGTCAGTGCTCCTAATGTAGTAAAAACTTATGACGGTCATGCTTATGGAATTACAGTGGCGCTTTCCGGAGATGCCGAGGGCGCCGATGTCCGGTATATGGATGAAAATGGGAACTACACACTCACGCAGAGCCCCTCTTTTACTCACGTAAAAAGAAATTCTGCAGAGGGTGTGGAATCTTATGCAGTCAGCTATCAGGTGACAAAAGACCATTACACAGCTTATTATGGCTCTGCAACCGTAACCATCAACCCGGCTGCTTTGACTGCAGCTTACCATGGGAAAACCATCAATTATGCTGATCTCGAAAGTTATGATCCGCAGACTGATATTGTAGTTTCTGGGTTTGTGAATCAGGAAACGGCTTCTACTGCATTACAATACACTGCACCTGCCGTTGTGAAACCAACAGTGTCCGGCTCACATACACTAACCCCGTCGGGTGGAAAAGCAAATGATTATAATTTCCAGTATGAAAGCGGAACCCTTACGGTCGATCAGGCACAGCGCAGCCTCACAGTTACCGGAGGAACCTTCACGTATGACGGAAATGAGCATGGTGTCACTTATGAAATTGCGCCAATTTCTGGAGCCGCTGATGAGATTTTCTATAGTACGGACGGAACAACATGGCAGTCTGATCCAATTGTGCAGAAAGATGCTGGCTCTGTAACTGTTTATGTGAAAGTTAAGAGCAGTGATCCAAATTATACACCTGTAATTGGCAGTGCGGCTGTGACGGTGAATCCAAAGCCTTTGACAGGAACCTTTACGGCAAGAAAGACTTATGACGGGACCGCAGAAGCAAAAGATGTTTTGAGCAAGATGATCGTGACCGGAGCGGTTGATGGAGATGAAATTCAGTATAACACCGACCATGTTACGGCGGTATTTGATAATCAGAATGCTGGTTCCAATAAAGCTTTGACCATTGAGGGAGTGGAACTGAGCGGAGATAGTGCCAAAAATTATACACTTTCCATAAGCGGAACTGGTGTGATTGATTCAAAGGAGCTTTCGATCAGCGCCTATGCAGAAGATAAAGTTTATGACGGAACTACCAATGCAAAAGGAGCTTTTAGCGACCTTCAAGGGATTATTGGAAATGATCAAGTTACGGTAAGCAGTGGAAATTTCCAATTTGAGGATAAGAATGTTGGAACCGATAAAAATGTTACCGTAAACGGGATTACGCTTTCCGGAAATGATTGCGGCAATTATTTTATTAAAGATACAGCGTCTGCTGCTGCAAATATTACTGCGAGAGAACTGGCTTTAATAGCTTCTGCCGACAATAAATCTTATGATGGTACAACGCATGCAGGTGGGGCTGTCACAGTTTTGGATAGAATTATAGGAGAAGACGATGTTGCATTTAATTTTTCAAAACTCAGGTTCCAGTTTGATACGGCTGATGTTGGAACCGATAAAGAAGTTACAATTTCAGGAATTACTCTTGATGGAAAAGATGCTGGAAATTATGTAATCCCTGAAGTGCTTTTAGCAAAAGCAAGTATTACGCCTCTCTTGGTAACAGCCAATATCAAAGTAAGTGATAAGGAATATGACGGAAATACGACTGCGGCTATTGAGTCCAGTGAATTTAGTGCTTCTGATGAAGTAAAGCAGCTGCTTAACGAAGCGGGAGTTACTATTGATACTGAGAATGCAGAAGCAAATTTCTCGGATAAAAATGTTGGGCAAGGAAAGACGGTTGCGGTAACAGGAATCGCTCTTGCCAATAATGCAAAAGGGGATTTTGCACTGCTTTCTGCAGAGGATACCACAACCGCAAATATCACTGCAAAACCGGTAACCATTGCAATTACAGCTGCTGATAAGCCATATGATGGAAATCAAACGGCGACTCTTACCGGAGCTTCCTGCGATGGTTTAATTCACAATGATCAGGCGGAAGTCACTTGGGAAAAAGCAACGGCCACTTTTGACGATGAGCAGGTGGGAACAAACAAAACGGTTACTGCCGAGGGAGTTGGATTAGTAGGCAGTGATGCTAAAAATTATCAGCCAACTGTTGAAACAACAGAAGCCAGTATTACAAAACGTGCTCTGAAGTTTGGAACGGATGTTGTTTTCTCCGCGAAAGATAAGATTTATGACAGCACGGTAAATGCTGACGGAGCTATAACTTTTAATACAATGAACCTCCTTGATTCCGATAAGACCGATGGAATGGCTGACAGCTCAAAAATTTCGGTAACAGCAGACTTTGCTTTTGCGGATAAAAACCAGGGCACGGATAAAACAGTCAATGTTACCAATATTGAGCTAGGGGGTTCATCTGCGGGCAATTATGAACTTCTGGACGAAAATGGAAATTCGCTGGATCAAGCATCAACTACAGCGACAATTCGTCCGCGTCCGATTACTGTAACGGTGAGTGTAGATTCAAAACCATATGACGGTACCACTGATGCGGATGGCAAAATCATAAGTATTGATGGAATCCTTAATGATGAAGTAACAGCGTCGCTTGACTCTCTTACTTTTATGGATCCGAATGCCGGCGCTGATCAAGATGTCAATGCAGTTGTTTCTCTCAACAAGAATGAACTTGGAAATTATACGCTGAATCCGATTGCGGCGAAAGGAACCATTACAAAACTGGAAGTCACATTGACGCTGACTCCAATCGATCGTTCCTATGACGGCACGAATGTGGTGGAAATCACTTCTGCTCATAATCTTGATGAGATTAAAATCGGAAATGATGACGTAGCATTAAACAATGTACCGATTACAGGAACCGTTGCAGCAGCAGATGCATCCGAAACTGCAGAAGAAGTTTTATTTGCGTCAGAACCTGCTTTAACAGGAGCACAAAGTGAAAACTATACGCTGACGGTGACAAAAAATCCCGTTGTAATCAGTAAACGTTCGGTTGCGATTGTCGGAGAGACGGAGAGCAAAGCTTATTCCGGAAGCGAACAGTCCCTTACGACTGCAAAAATTTCTGATGAAACACCGCTTGTTTCCGGTCAGACCCTGAGTGGATATTCCTATTCTGCAAAAGGAACAGATAAAGGTGTTTATAACGGAACATTCCAGAAAGAAAACACCAAAATCACAGAGAACGGAACAGATGTAACTGGGAATTATTCGATCGAATATGTCCCCGGAACCCTTTCAATTGAAGTAAAATCGATTACTGCTGCAGATGTCAATTTGCAGGCAGAAAATAAAATTTATGACGGCAGCGATGAGGAACCCAAGTATACATTGACCGTTAAAACGGCTGATGGGGAAAAGGTGCAGATCGAAGCTCAGAGTGTGAAATTCTCTGATAAAGATGTTTCTTATGATGGCGGCAATGTTGCGGATAAAGAAGTAACAGCAACAGGGCTAAAGCTGATAGGGGATGCTTCTTCCAATTATCAGCTGTCAGTTGATCATATTACAGCAAAAGCAAAGATCAATCCGGCGAAGGCTGCAGTAAGTGCAGATTCTAAAACAAAGACTTATGGAGATTCCGATCCGGAACTAACAGCAGCTGTTACCGGAACGATTGCGGGGGAGACACTGGAATATTCTCTTAGCCGTGATCCGGGAGAAGACGCACAGACTTATGGAATTCATGTGGCCCTTACCGGAAATTCTGCAGGTCCCGGAAACTATCAGATCAGTACACAGGACAGTACTTTAACAATTCGTCCTTATCAAATCACCGAAGAAAATTTTGAGTTCAAAGCTTCGGATAAAGTTTATGATGGAAACAGAACAGTTCCCCAATATACGATTACGGTAAAAGGTCTGCCAAATCAGGATCAGCTGACTGCAGCTGCCGGAGATGTTTTGTTTAACAGCGCAAATGTTGATTCTGCAAAAGAGGTAGAAGCGACTCATCTCAGTCTCAGTGAAGCAGCAGCGAAAAATTATCAGCTGCCGGAAACGTTTGTCTTGAAGGCTCCGGCCAAGATCACTCCTGCAACGATTACAATGATTGGCCATTCAAACAGCTTTGTTTATAATGGTGCAGAACAGAAGGTCAGCGGTGCAGATGTTACAGGAATTTTGGAAGGGTACAGATTCACTGTTAATCCGGATGCTGTTTCCGTCAAGCGCACAGACGTGGGCAAAACTCAGATGGGGCTGACAGACAGTATGAAATATGATATCTATAATGTTGCTTCTAACAGTACCCATGAAGAAGAAAACGATCCAACTACAGGGGCAGTAATTACCAGCTATTACCGCAATAACTATCAGCTTTTAGTAACGGATGGAGCGATTACAATTACTGCAGCTCCGGTAGTTCCAACCGTAACCCCGCCAACGACTCCTCCTATTAATAATCATATACCGACAGGAACGACGCCAAATGGTACGACTCCGCTAGCTCCTGCTCCGAAAATTGTAGCTGAGGAAACGACGGTGCCTGATCAGAATCCCCCTGCTGCTCAAGAAACAGAGAAGGTACAGCTTCAGGATTCTCCTGTTCCAAAGGCAGCGCCAACAGAGAATTGGGCACTTCTGAATTTGATTCTTTGTATTTTGACGGTACTTGGCAGTGCGGCACTTCTGCTGACCTTCTTCCTTCGTAAAAAGAAAGAGGAAGAAAACGGAGCGGAAGAGCAGAACCCATATATCACCTCAAAAACACAGAATGACAAGGAAAATAAAGATCAAGATCAGGTCAACCGTCATGGAGTATGGCGCCTTATTAGCCTGATTCCGTCAGTTGGTTCTATCATTGCATTTATTCTTACGGAAAATATGAGCAATCCAATGGCCATTTTTGATCAGTGGACGGCAATGATGGCAGTTATCGCTGTGATCCAAGTCATAATTATGATTTTTTCTAAGAAGAGATATGACAGAGAAGATCATGACGATGATCATCAAAAAAATGCAAATGCGTAATTCCAATTAAAAAGTTACTCTTTTAAAAATGAAGAACAGCCGCTTTGAATTTTGAAGCGGCTGTTCTTTTTTAAAATTTCTGTATTTCAAAATAAATTTGTCTTCTTGCATATTTAAAACAAATTTTATATAATAAAAAAGGAAATAATTTACAAAAGTCACAGATTCGTTTTTGTGGTGGGAAGGTGGGAGTAGAATGGAACCGTTTAAGGTTACGATGTTTGGTGGATTTAGTGTTGACTGGAAAGGCCATTTGATTGTGGAAGCAGGAACGCGCCTTAATAAACCTTTTGAGGTGCTCATTCTCCTTTTTCAAAAGCGCGATCTGCGAATTTCTAATGAAGAATTAATGAATCGCCTGTGGAATGAAGACAGTAAAGCAGACAATCCTGCCGGAGCATTAAAGTCGGCTGTCTATCTGTTGCGCAAACTGTTAAAAAAAGCAGATCCTGAAACGAATTTTATTTTTACAGAGGGGAAACAGTATGTATGGAATCCGGAGATTCCTGTTCAAGTTGATTTGTGGGATTTTGAAGATGTTGTATTAAAAGTAAAATACGACCGCGTTTCTGAAGAGGAAAAATTGCAGCTTTGTCGAAAAGCCATCCAATTATATGCCGGTGATTTTTTGCCGGAATTATCCGAACATCATTGGGCAATTCAGCAGTCAATTTATTATCGCCGTTTATATATGGATGTCATTGAAATAATTGGCGATTTGCTTTTTTCAAAAGGAAGCCGAGATTGTTGGAATGAATTGCTTTCTATTTGTAATCGGGCGCTTTTAACAGATCCATTTAGTGAAAAGTTATATATCCTTTTATTTAGAACAATGCAGCAATTAGATATGAAGCAGGAGATTTTAAACTATTATCCAGTTGTTTCCCAGACCTATTTTGATGAGGTGGGTGAACAGATGCCGCAGATTGTGCGAAATATTTATCAATGGGCTTCAAACAGCACTTATCATACGATTAAAGATATCTATCAGATTGAGCGGGATTTGGAGGAAACGATTCGTACTGAGCGACCAATTAATGGTGCTTATTTTTGTTCCTATGAAATCTTTAAACATATTTTTCATATGATTGTCAGAAGTGCTGATCGGGAAAATAACTGTGTTATTTTAATGCTGCTGACTTTATCTTTAGAGAATGGTGCAAATTTTTCTAAGGATTCATTAAATAGAGCGATGGGAATGCTAGAGGAAGTCATTCAGACAACTATGCGAAAAGGGGATGTGTTCAGCCGCTACAGTCGGAATCAGTTTGTATTGATGTTGCCCGTAAAGAAATCAAAAGACGGTAAGCAAGTTGAAAAGCGTCTTCGGCAGACATTCTTAAAACATCGTCCTCCACTGCCCGTTCATTTGGAGGTCATTACAGGACTCCCGTCTTCCCTGGTGGTCGGTCAAAGTGAAATTTATCAATACAATCATGATTAAGATTTTGAAAAAGTGAAGCTGCAAATTAAAGTTATTCGGTTTTTGCTGTTTGCCAAATAAAACAGAAATTATAAAAACTCTGCAAAAAAATCATTTTAAAACAAATCTTTTTTCTTTATTTGCATTCAAATCTCATTTGTTTTCCCGTATAATAAAAATATTCTGTTGCAGAGAAATACCAAAATGGTTTAGGAGGAAGCTCT
>DHOF01000031.1:330-9204 GCA_002411615.1 Ruminococcaceae bacterium UBA5397 | reverse complement strand
TGTTTCCGTAATGCCTTCGGAATTAATTCGTGCGTTTGATTTAGGAATCTCTTTTGATGCCAGTATAGTTCGTGGATTTCTGAATGCAAATGAGTCTGATTTGTTTTTGGTGCCGGATGCCAATACGTTGACCCCTATGCCATGGCGGCCCGCTGAGGGACAGGTTGTGCGTCTTTTCTGTAATATCCGTACACCAGACGGTTCTCCCTTTGTAGGAGACTGCAGAACTTTGCTGCGAAGCGCCCGCGCTCAAATTCTCGATGAATTTGGACTTGTCTGCAAAGCGGGCACTGAATGCGAATTTTATCTTTTTCAGACAGATGAAGATGGAAATCCAACTTTGATTCCTCAGGATCATGGAACTTATTGTGATGTAGCACCAAATGATAAAGGGGAGAACGTTAGGCGGCAAATTTGTCTCAGTCTCGAAGAGATGGGAATGCGCCCTGAAAGCAGCCGTCATGAGCTTGGGCCAGGGCAAAATGAGATTGATTTTAAGTACAGTGATATTTTGACGGCAGCTGACCGCTTGGTGGCTTTTAAAGCGGCTGTCAAATCGATTGCTGCTGCTGGGGGACTCTATGCAACTTTTATGCCAAAACCACTGGAGAATGAAAGCGGGAGCGGGCTTCATATTAATCTTTCTCTTTACTGCGATGGAGAAAATCTTTTTAAGCTCGACCCTGGTGAGCATAATCCCATTGCAGAGAGCTTTTTGGCGGGCATTTTGCGCCGAATTCGTGAGATCACCTGCTTTTTGAATCCAGTTCCAAATTCTTATGCAAGATTTGGAAATTTTGAAGCGCCCAAATATGTGAGCTGGTCTCATCAGAATCGTTCACAACTGGTACGAATCCCAGCTTCTTGGGGTTCTTATGCTCGTATGGAGCTGAGAAGTCCGGACCCCGGCTGCAGCCCTTATTTGAGCTTTGCATTGCTCCTTTATGCCGGTATGGAAGGAATTCGAGAAAAGCTGCCTCTCTGTGAACCGGAAAATCGGAACCTCTTTACCGCGTCGGAAAAAGAATTGCAGCATTTAGAGATGCTGCCGGAAAGTCTGGAAGAAGCACTGGACCTTGCAGAAAAGAGCGAATTTGTTCATCGCTATGTTCCGAGTCCCCTTTTGAACTGTTATCTTACAGAGAAGCGTAAGGAATGGGAAAAATATCTGACCTGTGGTGATACTAGAAAATACGAGATGGGAACCTATTTTTTGCGGATGTAAAAAAGATTTTTTAATGAAAAATCAAAGGAAAAGGGGATGAAGGGTGGATAGCGTATTGATTGTGTCCAGTACGAGTAAAGGACAAAAATATTTTTCTGATTTTTTAAATGCACATGAATTTAACCGTATTGGAATTGCAGCTTCCGGCGGAGAAGCCCGTAGAATCCTTTTGGAAATGCCTTATGATTTGGTTGTAATCAATGCCCCTTTAAGAGATGAATTCGGGCATGAATTGGCGATTGATTTGAGCAACACGACTTCTGCTGGTGTTTTGATGGTTGTCAAAAGTGAACTGGCAGATTCTGTATCGCTTCGTGTAGAAGATGAAGGTGTTATTGTTGTTTCAAAGCCAATTAACAGAACAATCTTTTATCAGTCTTTGCGTCTGTCTTTAATTGCCAATAAGCGCCTTGCAATTTTGCAAAAAGAGAATAGCCGCCTACAGAAAAAAGTGAATGAGCTAAGAGAAGTTGGCAGAGCAAAATGTGCTTTGGTACAGTATCGCCATTTGACGGAGCAGGAGGCCCACCACTTTATTGAAAAGCAGGCAATGGATCAGCGGCTTTCCGTTTTAGACATTGCAGAAGATATCTTAAGAACTTATGAAGGATAGAATATTTTTACAAAAAGCCTCTGGGAAAATAATTCCCCAGAGGCTTTTTGTTCGCATAAATTTTGATTTGTTTATACTTTGAGAGAGTCAAATTCCAAAAGCAAATGATAAAAAAATCAATTTTAGATAATTTATCCAAAAAATACATTATAAATTCTATATAAGAATCGACAGATATTATTTGATTTTTTATAAGTTGTTGTGTTAACATAGAGATCGTTAAGTTCTATATTATACTTTATTTTTTAAAGGAGAGTGCTGCATATGAGTTGGATTGATTTGAATTGTGATTTAGGGGAAAGCTTTGGCGCTTACAAAATTGGGAGAGATCAAGAGATCATTCCATTTATTACTTCTGCAAACGTCGGCTGTGGTTTTCATGCGGGAGACCCCTGCGTAATGGACGAGACAGTAAAAATGTGCAAAAAAAATCATGTTGCGGTAGGTGCACATCCTGGATTTCCGGATCTAATGGGTTTTGGACGCCGCAAGATGACCATTACACCTGCCGAGGCAAAAGCTTATGTGAAGTACCAGCTTGGTGCACTGCGTGCGTTCTGTGATGCAAGCGGAGTCGAACTGCAGCACGTAAAGCCACATGGGGCTCTTTATAATATGGCAGGAAAGGATTATGATCTTGCGCGTGGAATTGCCGAGGGAATTTATGAAGTCGATCCTAATTTGATTCTGATGGCTCTTTCCGGCAGTCAGATGATTCGTGCAGCATCCGATATTGGGTTGCGCGCAGCAAGTGAAGTCTTTGCAGACCGTGCTTATCAGGCGGATGGCAGCCTTGTTCCACGCGGAACTCCGGGAGCAGTTATTCATGATGTAGACGAGTGTATCAAGAGAATCATTGGGATGGTCAAGAAGCATCAGGTGATTGCGATTACGGGGGAAACTGTGCAGCTTTCTCCGCAGTCAATTTGTGTGCATGGAGATACGCCCGAAGCAGTGGAATTCGTAAAGAATATTCGGGAAAGCCTGCAAAAAGAGGGAATCAAACTCTGTAATTTAGTGGAAGGGCTTCGCTGAATTTTTGGGAATAAAGAAAGGGGAATCCTCCAGTATGGAAAAGAACAAATCAAATTCAAATTTTGGGGTGCTTTTAGGTGCCGCTTTTATTATGGCAACCTCTGCAATCGGTCCAGGATTCTTAACACAGACAGCAAAATTTGTCAATGATTATCAGGGCGGGTTTGGCTTTGTTATTTTGGTTTCAGTTATCCTCTCAATTGTCGTACAGCTTAATGTCTGGAGAGTTTTGTGCGTTTCAGGTTTGCGCGGGCAGGATGTTGCCAATAAAGTGCTGCCGGGCATGGGCTATGTCATTGCTGCGCTGATTGTTCTTGGCGGGTTGGTCTTTAATATTGGAAATGTTGGCGGCGGTGCACTGGGCTTTAATACCATCTTTGGTATGGATTTAAAATGGGGATATATTATTACCGGTGCCCTGGGCGTCGTGATTTTCCTATTTAAAAACGCTGGAAAAGCAATGGATACGCTTACAAAAGTTCTTGGCGGCGTAATGATCATAGTTATTTTCATTGTGATCTTTATTGTTCAGCCTCCGGTGGGGATGGCCGTAAAAGAAACCTTTGTTCCTTCTGTTGGTTATTCTACATTATTCCCTGCAATTCTGACCCTTCTGGGCGGCACCGTCGGCGGATATATCACGTTTTCCGGCGCGCATCGTCTGATTGACGCTGGGATTACGAAGGAAGAAAACCTTGGACAAATTAAAAAGAGTTCCATGATGGGAATCGGCGTTGCAACGCTTGTTCGTATTCTTCTGTTCCTAGCAATTCTTGGCGTAGTGGTAAAAGGGGTCTCATTGGATCCTGCTAATCCTGCTGCAGATGCATTTAAGCAGGGCGCCGGTGAACTTGGCTATCGTTTCTTCGGATTGGTTCTGCTTTCCGCGTCAATTACTTCTGTTGTCGGTGCAGCCTATACTTCTGTTTCCTTCCTGAAAACACTCAATAAAACCGTTGCAAAGTATGAAAAATGGTTTACAGTCGGATTTATTGTGCTTTCCACTCTTGTAATGGTAGTGGTTGGTCAGCCAGCACAGCTTTTGGTTTTGGCAGGTGCACTCAATGGATTGATTCTTCCGCTGACTCTGGGAATCTGCCTAATTGCTTCGCAGAAGCCGGAAATCATGGGGAAGACCTATCATCATCCGACAAGCCTTTTTGTCCTTGGAATTATCGTCGTGATTCTTTCCGCTTATCTGGGCATTACTTCTCTTGGCAGCCTTGGCAAACTCTTTGCATAAGATAGGAGAAGATAAAAAATTATGTATGAAAAAGCACATTATTTGATTGCAGGAGATTCCAGTATTGTCGTCGAATTTGGAAATGAAATTTCTGAAGAGATCAGTGCGAAAGTACGTGGAATGTATTTAGCAATCGAACAAAAAAAGTTTCCGTTTATTCGGGCAATGAATCCGACCTATCGGTCTCTGCTGGTGCAGTATGATCCGTTGCAGTGCCCCTATGAGAAAATCCTAGAAACCTTACAAGGATTGGAAGAGAATCTTCAGAATATGGATCTTCCAAGTCCGAATATTTTGGAAATACCAACGCTTTATGGCGGAGAACTTGGTCCGGATCTCGGATTTGTGTGTGAACATAGCGGCCTTACAGAAGAAGAGGTCATAAAAATTCATTCCGGAAGGGATTATCTCGTCTATATGTTGGGCTTTACTCCCGGATTTTCTTATCTTGGAGGGATGGATCAAAAAATTGCGACTCCTCGTCTTAAAACGCCGCGGACGAAGATTCCTGGAGGATCCGTCGGCATTGCGGGTTCTCAGACCGGAATTTATTCGATTGATAGCCCTGGGGGCTGGCAGTTGATCGGAAAAACACCAATTTTGCTCTATGATCCGCAGCGCAATCCGCCAATTTTGCATCATGCGGGTGATTATATTCGGTTTGTCCCGATTGATCAAAAAGAATATCAGTCGATTGAAGAGGCTGTGAAGAACGGCACCTATGAGTATCATTATTTTCCGAAAGAAGGAGGTACCGTAAAATGAGCAGTGTGAAAATTAAAACGGCGGGGCCTCTGACGACGATTCAGGATAAAGGCCGAATAGAATATCAGCAGTCGGGAATGTCCGTTTCCGGTGTGATGGATGATTATTCCTTTCGTGCGGCGAATCTTTTAGTCGGAAATCCGGAGACGGAAGCCGTTTTGGAGTGTACCCTTCTGGGGCCGACAATGGAATTTACCGGAGATGCAGTTTTTGCCGTAACCGGAGCAACTGCACAAGTGAAAGTAAATGCACAACCTTCTTTTATGTGGAGAGCAATTCGAGTAAAAGCAGGCGATACGGTTTCATTCAGCATGACGACTTCTGGCACAAGACTTTATATTGCGTTTGCAGGAGGAATTGATGTTCCAGAGGTTATGGGAAGCAAGTCGACTTATATGAAGGCAAAAGTCGGAGGCTTTGAAGGACGCAATCTCAAAACCGGAGATGAACTCAAGCTGAGTGCTTCAGAGGAAGTCCTTTCAAAAACAGTGCTGAAAGAAGCTTCTCCGCGCATGATTCCTTCCTACTATCCTGAAGTAACGTTGCGTGCGGTTCTTGGACCGCAGGACGACTGCTTTACAAAAGCGGGAATCAATACATTTTTTGGAACGGCTTATCAGGTTACCAGTGATTCTGATCGGATGGGTTATCGGTTAGAGGGCGCTGTAATCGAACATAAAAAAGGCGGAGATATTATTTCCGACGGAATTGTCATCGGTGCGGTACAGGTTCCTGGAAATGGGAAGCCGATTATTTTGATGGCAGATCGTCAGACTACCGGCGGCTATACGAAAATCGCTACAGTGATTACAGCAGATCTTCCGCTGGTCGGACAGATGCGGCCGGGAAACTTTATTCGGTTCCAAAAAGTAACGGTTGAAAAAGCACAACAGGCGCTTAGAGAGTATGCGGATAAGATCAAGATTTTTAAAATCTGTATGCTAAGTCTGCCAGGCTGATTTTTAAAGGTATAAAAATAATCCCTGTGCGGTTTACTGAAAAACTGCACAGGGATTTCTTTTATATCAAGAAAACATATCAGCCGCCCAGCTGAGAATTTTTCACATCGGTAATAAACATATGTCCGGGAGAATGAGTAATCAGAAAACTAGGCTTTACCTGCATGGCAACCGCTTGTGGAGTGACGCCGCAGGCCCAGAAAACAGGAACTTCTCCTTCATGAATCGGAACAGGGTCTCCAAAATCCGGCTTTTGCAAATCTTTGATTCCAATATGGGAAGGGTCGCCGATATGAATCGGTGTTCCATGTACCTGCGGTAAGCGCTCTGTTACCGTAACGGCCTTGACTACCTTTTCGTACGGGATCGGCCGCATGCTGACAACCATAGGTCCATGGAAAATACCGGCTGGTTTGCATTGAATATTCGTAATGAACATGGGAACATTACAGCCAAGTGTGATATGGCGGACTTCAATCCCTTCTTCAATCATCGGCGCTTCAAAACTGAAGCTGCAGCCCAGAAGAAAGCTTACAAGATCCTCTCGCCAAAATTTAGAGACATCCGTATATTCGCCTTTTAGTTCTCCGTGTTCATAAATGCGGTAGCGGGGAATATCCTGGGCAATATCGCTGCCTTTTGCAGTTAGGGGAAATTCTCTGGAACCGACGTCACTGACTTCCAACACAGGACAAGGTTTCGGATTTCGCTGCGTAAAGAGCAAAAAATCATAAGCATACTCTTTGGGAAGAACAACCAGATTTCCTTGGGCATACCCGGCACACATACCGGAAGTGGGGGAAGTAATCTTTCCTTCGCGAATCATTTGGCGAACCGTTTTTGGATCCTGATGATAAAAGTTCATGAAAAAACCTCCTTTATAATCAGCCGTCTGATTTTGACGGCGAACATGCAGTAGGAGAAAGCTCTTTTTTGGAAAGTTCCAAATAGACTTTGGCATTTTTGCGGTTGGATTCAATTTCTTCGGGAGTCAATGGACGGACAGCATGGGCGGGAGAACCTAAAATCAGCATGCCGTCTGGAAATGTCTTATGCATCGTAACAAGTGATCCGGCGGCGACAATCGAATCACGTCCAATTTTAGCGCCGTTGAGGAGGATGGCGCCGATCCCGATGAGACTATTCTCTCCGACAGAACAACCGTGCAGCATAGCACCATGACCAATGCTGACACCGTCGGCAAGATGAATTGGATAATCAGCATCAACGTGAAGAACGCTTGCGTCCTGAATATTCACATTCTCCCCGATTCGAATGTAGGACTTATCTCCGCGCAGAACAGAACTATACCAAACGGAGGTGTTTTTACCAAGCGTAACGTCTCCGATTATATGTGAGTCGGGTGCAATATAAAAAAACTCGGGCATTTATTTTTTCCTCTTTTTTATTTTTCAAATCTATTTTATCATACTGGAGGGTAAAAAACAATCCAAAATACGAAAACATTCGGGGGGAGGAAATATTAATTCTTAAAATGGTAACACAGATAAATTTTCTTATAATATAATATGATATAATAAATTTAAATATTATTTAGGAGGTAAATATGACGGATTTTTATCAGTTGGCTTCTGAGCGGCATAGCTGCAGAACCTATGAAGAAAAGACGGTAGAAAAAGAGAAAATCTTAAAATGCTTAGAGGCTGCGAGAATGGCCCCTTCTGGGTGCAATAGTCAGCCATGGAGATTTGTGGTTGTTACAAATCCGGAAACGCTGCAAAAACTTTCAAAATTGACCCAGCTTTGCGGAGTCAATCGCTTTACAGAACATGCTCCGGTATTGATTACCGTTTGTGAAGAGGAGGAGCCTCGGTTGCTACCAAAAATTCAAGAAATGTTTGGCAGTCATGTTTATGCGCACGGAGATTTGGGAATCTCTACCGCAGATTTAACGCTGGAGGCCGCAAATCAAGGTTTGGGCTGCTGCATTATTGGTGTCTATGATGAGGACAAGGTAAAAGAATTGCTGGATATCCCCAAAGGGCAGAAGCTGCGCATGATGATAGCACTTGGCTACCCGAAAGAACAAAAAATGCCGCGTAAGATTCGAAAACCAATGGAAGAGATTGCTCGGTTTGTTGAATAAAAGAATAGGTTAAGGTTATTACCTTTTTGGAAAATCCCATGCTGATTTTAGCATGGGATTTTTTTATCGCTTTTGTTGACTTTTTAAAGAGTTTGCATATAATGAATATATGAACATTATCTCATATGAAAGAACGTGAAAGAGTTGAAAAAAAAGCAGGAAGCAGAATGCTGCGAATTTATTCATGTGCATCAGGATATTGTTGACAGAGTGAATCGGGTAATGCCGGATGAGGATACCCTTTATAATCTTTCGGAATTATTTAAAATATTTGGGGATTCCACGCGCATCAAGATTTTGTATGTGCTGTTTGAGTCAGAAATGTGTGTGTGCGATATTGCACAGCTTCTGCAGATGACCCAGTCTGCAATTTCTCATCAGCTTCGTGCATTGAAACAAAGCAAATTAGTTTCTTTCCGCAGAGAGGGGAAAACTGTATTTTACGCTCTGGCAGATTCCCATGTCCGTACGATCCTTGATCAGGGTATGGAGCATGTATCCGAATAAAGAGTTTCTAAGCGATCAGTAATACTTAAAATCCAAATTCAAAATCTAACGAAAGCGGATGATTTTATGGAGAGAGAACAAAAGAAACAATTAATCAGAATTATTGTTAGCGGCGCTTTATTTGCAGTCTCTTTTTTTCTGCCATTAGAGGAAGGTGGAAAATTTATTTTTTGCTTGATTCCTTATCTTGTCATTGGGTGGGATATTTTATGGGAAGCAATCAAAAATTTAATTCATGGAAAAGTGTTTGATGAAAATTTCTTAATGGCACTTGCGACTGTTGGTGCATTGGGAATCGGAAAATATGATGAAGCCGTAGAGGTTATGCTTTTCTTTCAGATCGGCGAATTTTTTGAAGATTTTGCAGTGGATCGATCCCGCCGCTCGATTTCATCCCTTATGGATATCCGACCGGATTCG
>DHOF01000031.1:0-155 GCA_002411615.1 Ruminococcaceae bacterium UBA5397 | reverse complement strand
ACCGGATTCGGCAAATCTGGAAAAGGACGGGAATGTTATTTCAGTCAGCCCGGAGGAAGTGGCTGTCGGTGATGTGATTTTGATTAAAGCGGGTGAGAGGGTCCCGCTGGATGGAATTGTTTTAGAAGGAGATTCATCGCTTGATACGAAGGCAC
>DHOF01000011.1 GCA_002411615.1 Ruminococcaceae bacterium UBA5397 | reverse complement strand
GCGACCATGCTCAAACATTTTATTCAGGAGACTTTGGGGAAGCCTTCTCATTTTTCCAAGCCTAAAATCGTGATTTGTGTGCCTTCCGGTGTTACCGGGGTAGAACGCCGCGCAGTGGAAGATGCGATGGCGGACGCCGGTGTGCGTCAGGTGGAAATTATGACGGAACCGATGGCTGCGGCGATGGGAGCAGGGCTGCCGGTGATGGACCCTATCGGCTCTATGATTGTTGATATCGGCGGCGGAACGAGTGAAGTTGCGGTGATTTCTCTCGGAGATATTGTTACAAGTACCAGTGTTCGAGTAGCGGGAAATAAATTTGATGAATCCATTAGCCAATATGTGAAAGATAAATACAATCTTCTGATCGGTGAGCGCACGGCGGAAGAATTAAAACTGCAGATCGGTTCGGCCTATCCTACGGAGGAATCAAACGGCCTTTCACTCAAAGTCAAAGGGAGAAATCTTGCAGATGGCCTGCCTTCTTATATCACGATTACAGCGCCTGAGATTCGTGAGGCGATTTCCGACCCGCTCTCTGAGATTGTTGATGCGGTTCGCAGTACGCTCCAGAAAACGGAACCGGAGCTTGCGGCAGATGTCATTGATCATGGAATCACGCTTACGGGCGGCGGCGCGCTGCTGCGGGGAATCGACGAGCTGATTAAAACAGAGACTTCCCTGCCGGTTCGGATTGCGGATGCCCCTTTGGATTGTGTAGCGCTGGGCGCGGGAATGCGTTTGCAGGGAGTTGAGCAGGCAGAACGGCGGGAGCAGCAGCCGGAGCCGAAGAAAAGCGAGCCGAATGATTCGCAAGAATGAGAATTCGAAAAAGCAGAAAGATTTCGGACGAAAAAAGATCCGCTGATCTTTTCTGCTTTTCTTTTTCCGACTTTTATGATGAAAAAAGGAGGCGGCGGAATTGAAAAAAGAATCTCAAAAAAAGAATCTTGGAAAACTTTTGATGGTATGTGTTTTAATGGGCTGTTTGATGCTCTCTACCGCCGCATTTAGTTCCAGCGGTCTGGGGGGTGCTGTCAATTTGCTTTTGATGCCGATGCAGCGGGTTAGTGCCGCTTTGTCGGGACAGATTACTGCAAATGCAGAGGAAACAGCAACTTCCAAAGAAGACCTTCTCAGCGAAAATGAAGATCTCAAGGCACAGATCAATGACTTGAACCGTCAGCTGATCAATTATGATACACTCAAAAGAGAAAATGAAGAATACAAAAAATATCTGGGACTTAAAGAAGAAAATCAGGACTATCAGCTTTTGGCAGCAGAAGTGATCGCGAAAGATCCGGACGATTTATATGGGAGCATTACGATTGATCAGGGCTCCAGAGACGGTGTTTCAAAAAATGATCCGGTCATAACAGATGCAGGGCTTCTTGGTTGGGTGAGCGAGGTGTTCCCCACTTCCAGCCGCGTAACAACGCTTTTTCATGCGGATGCAAAATTTGGTGCCCGCGACAGCCAAACCCAGGAAACAGGAATTATGAGCTGTACGGTCCAATCGGCGGACGAAGGGTATCTTCGAATGAATTATCTGGATTCCACCACAAAGGTACAGGAAGGGGATCTGGTCGTTACGAGCGGCCTTGCAGTAGAGAGCGGATTCGGAGGGCTGTTTCCTAGGAATCTCACGGTGGGAACGGTGAAGTCAGTCAGTCGCAGTGAATCAGACGCTTCCCTTTATGCGCTTGTGCAGCCTGCGGTAGATTTAAAGAATCCAAAAGATGTGATGGTGATTACTAATTTTGCCGGAAAAAGTGCAGCTGACGAAAATACGGCTTCTTCAGGAGGAAACTCATGAAGCGGGCGGGTATTTTGCGGGGCATGGCTTATGGTGCCGAATTTTTGCTGTTGTATCTGCTGCAGCAGGTTCCAGGGCTTTTTCCGGAAATTTCGTATTCTCTGCCGGTACTTCTGATTCCGGCAGTCGTTACGGCGGCTTTCTTTGAAGAGGAAGTGCCTGCAATGGTCTGCGGCCTTTTTTGCGGATTGCTGATGGATTTTGGCAGCGGCAGCTTCTTGGGAGCAAAAGCCTTGGAATTTGCGATCGGCGGATATTGCGTGAGTTTTCTCGCAAGTGATTTTTTAAAGACAAACCTTTTGAGCGCCGTTGTTTCCACTTTGGCGCTGGGAGGGATTTTTACCCTTTTACAGTGTATTTTTACCGCCCTTTTTCCGGGAAATTCAGAGAGCGGGTATCTGTTGCTTTATCATCTTTTGCCGCGGACTCTTTATACGGCGGTATTTGCAGTGCCTCTTTATTATCTGAATCGGTTTTTAGCGACGAGACTGAGAGCACCGGCCGATCCTTAATAAAAAAATTTCAGAAAGGAAGTGGGATTACTTGAGATTGTGGAAAAAACAGTTGTCCAGAAAAAAAGTTTGTATGGGACTTCTTATTTTAGTCTGTGGTATTTTTGCGGCTCGGCTGATAGAGTGGCAGTTTGTGGATGGACGAGAGCTTTCTGCCCTTGCGGAGCAGTCGGTCAGCACAACACAATCGATTCCTACTGCCCGGGGAGAAATTGTGGATATTAATGGGGTCGGGCTGGCAACCAATAAAATTTCTTATGAAATCCGGTTCAATTTGGGAGAAATGTCGGCGGCGTCAATTAATAAAATCACAGGAAATTTGATTTCACTTTTAAAAATGCGCGGGGAATCATGGAATGATACTCTGCCCATTTTATATCAAAACGGCGAATACGAGTTTCAAGCAGGCATGGAAGATGAACTTACCTATCTAAAATCCGATCAGTTCCTAAAAGTAGGACAAGATGCCGATCCACAAACTTGCATCGACGCACTTTCAAAACGATATTTTGCGGGGAGCGGAAATAATGCTTCTGAGTATACTCCTGAAGAATTGCGCAATATCCTGTCTGTGCGTTACGGCATGACAATGAGCGGATTTTCTTTAGGGGTTCCGTATGTTTTTTCCAACAAGGTCAGTCAGGAAACGGTAGCAATCATCAGCGAAAACAGTGATGATCTGCCTGGCGTGTCTACACAGATTACGTCGGTCCGGCAATATCTGGAGCCAACTTTGATGCCTCATATTCTGGGTAATTTGGGTGCACTTTCTGAGAAACAGTATGAATCTTTAAAATCAGACGGATATACGCTCAATGATACCATCGGAAAATTTGGAATTGAGGCTGCAATGGAATCAACCCTGCGGGGCTGTGCAGGAGAAAAGAAAATTGAGTATAACAGCAACGGAGAAGTTCAGCAGGAAACTGTAACTAAAGAGCCGCAGGCGGGAAATACCGTATTTCTTACCATCGATTCCAAAGTGCAGAAGGTTGCTGCCGATTCGCTCGCAAAGAATGTACAGGCAGCGCATGCGACGGTCAAAGATTGTGTCGGCGGCGGAGTGGTAGCGCTGAGGGTTTCTGATTTTTCGGTGTTGGCAGCTGCAAGCTATCCGACTTATGATCTTTCTCAATACAGCAACGCTTCTTATTTTGATTCTCTTTTAAAAGACTCTACCAATCCGCAGGTCGACAGAGCCTTTGGAAGCGCGTTTACCCCCGGTTCTGTTTTTAAACCGTGCGTTGCACTGGCGGCTTTGCAGGAAGGTGCCATTACGGATACGACAAAAATTGTCTGCAATCATGTTTACGATCGTTTTAAGCCAAGTTTGATTCTAACTTGTATGGGCTGGCATGGTCCTATGGATGTTCGTTCCGCGTTGGCGCAGTCTTGCAATGTGTTCTTTTGCGAGACCGGCTATCGCCTGGGAATCACAAGCATGGATCTGTATGCGAAAAAATTGGGACTCGGAGTAAAAACCGGAGTGGAGATTGATGAGACGGAAGGGACGCTTGCCGGCCCGGAATCCAGAACTGCTGCGGGTGGAACCTGGTATGACGGCGATACCGTACAGGCGGCAATCGGACAGAGCGATAATCAGTTTTCTCCGGCTCAGCTTGCCGATTATGTTGCGACGATTGCAAATAATGGAACTCGCAAAAAAGTACATTTGGTTGATCACGTAACCGATTATAGCCGTCAGAATACGGTTTCTTCAACAGAAGGAGAGAACCTTGTGGATAACTCTGATTACAGTTATCTTTCTGCGGAAAATCTCAAAACAGTACAGGAAGGAATGAGAGAAGTCGTGACTTCCGGTACTGCAAGGACACTTTTTTCTAATTATAAGATTGCGATTGCCGCAAAAACCGGAACAGCAGAAACAAACGGCAGCGATAACGTCACTTTTATCGCCTATGCGCCTTATGATAATCCTCAAATTGCCGTGGCTGTGGTGTTGCCGCACGGTGCAACAGGCAGTTATGCTCAAAATATTGCAAAAGATATTTTTGATGCATACTTTCAATCATAAATTTGTTAAAAAAAGGGTTGAGGTAGAATAAAAAACAGTTATTTTGACTGTATTTTAGCTCGTATTAACAAATATCTGTTGATTTTAGATAAAAAAATTGACTATTTAAGACTCTTGTGATACTATGAAAATGAGGTTTTTAATATGGGAGCAGTAACAGTTATTACATCGGGAAAAGGTGGCGCAGGAAAGTCCACCACGACAGCGCATGTTGGTCTGGCATTGGCAGCAAGAGGGCGTCGAGTACTTCTGGTTGATTGTGATGCAGGG
>DHOF01000045.1:3400-9500 GCA_002411615.1 Ruminococcaceae bacterium UBA5397 | reverse complement strand
GATGAATCTTCTGATCTTAGGGTTTACTTGGTTATGCCGTTCCAACCCCGCCTTACACAGCAATAACAGCAGCTTTTTCTACCTAAAGCCCATCATTTATTATTCTATTTCCTGCTTTTCCTACTGCGTAGCGATTGGATTTCCGGCTTTGCTCTATCAGCTTCATACTCATGAGCCGTTGGAAAAAGTTGTTCGGTTTGATTCTCCAAAAAGTCACGGACTTTCGCGCAGTGCAATCATTTGTATGTTCTTTGCCGGAATGGGGTTAACGCTGCTTGCTAACTATCCCACCTCTTTTGTTACCCAAATTCTTCAGATGTTCGGAATCTCTCATGTTTCTCCCGACGATATGCCGATCACATCAGATGCAGCCACCCAGATCTTTTACATGCTCTATGGCACCCTGATTCCTCCCCTTGTGGAAGAGCTGCTTTTCCGCGGTGTGATTTTAAACATTCTCAGGCGGCATGGCGATTCCTTCGCAATTATCATGTCAGCATTTATTTTTGGGCTTTACCATGGGAATATTCCTCAGTTCGTTTTTGCATTTTTAATAGGTCTGATTGCCGGATACCTTTATATTCGAACTGGCTCTATTTTAATTTCAATTTTAATTCACATGTTTAATAACGGATTTTCCTGTCTAAGTGTTCTCATAGAGCAATGGTATGGGAATACTGCCTTTGAGAATTTTCAAAGCGCTTATTTTGTGGCATTTTTACTGCTCGGTGCCATTGGAATTGGATTTCTCATAAAAAATCGAAAAAAATATCTGCCGCTCCCAAAAAGCAAAACGCTTCATGCCCCTTTATCGGTTCGCATGACATGTGGAATCGGGAATCTTGGAACAATCTTTCTGATTCTAAACTTTATTGCGCTGTGCGCCGTGACAAATATTCTATGACAGACTCTGAATTGATGCGGGAAGCCCTTCTGCTGGCAGCTCAATCAGCAGCAGAAGGAGAAGTCCCGGTAGGAGCAGTATTGAGCAAAGATGGTGAAATTATTTCACGGGGACGCAATCGACGGGAAACTGCCAAAAATGCTCTGTGCCATGCAGAACTCGAGGCGATCCAAAAAGGTTGTGAAGCACTCGGCGGCTGGCGGCTGTGGCAATGTACTCTTTATGTAACATTAGAGCCATGCCCCATGTGTGCCGGTGCGATTATTAACGCCAGAATTCCACGGCTGGTTTACGGTGCATCCGATCCAAAAGCCGGCTCCTGCGGCTCTGTCGTTGATTTGTTTTCATTTCCTTATAATCATCATCCAACGGTGGAATCCGGCCTTTTAGAGCCGGAATGCCGAGCACTATTACAAAATTTTTTTTCAGAATTGCGAAAAAGGCGCAAATCGAAAAATTGTTGAATAAAAATTAAAAGGAGATCATTATGAAAAAGCCTCTCAGCAAAAATGGGAAAAAAGCCGTTGCAGCAATTGTTATTTTGATTCTGGCATTTATTTACTACTATGTAGAACTGCCGGCAATCAATATTCATTCTGTTGGCTTCTGGGAATTCCTAATCCTTGCCGCAGTCGTAATTGTATTTATTCTGGCTGTTTTACCAAAACTCAAGCATTCCAGCAAAGCAAATCCTCCCGATCTTAACCCCAAACATGACAAACGTTTAAAAAAAGGACTCCTTTGCATCGGCTTTTTAGTTGTAGTATTCCTTTTAGGAGCGCTGCTTTCTTCTCCGATTGTTAACGCCTCCAAATATCAGCAGTTGCTTAACGTACAAAACCGAGAATTTACTGATGATATTAAGCAGATTTCCTATGACGAAATCCCACTGATAGACAGTGACTCCGCTGCCCTTTTGGGAAACCGAAAAATGGGAAGCATGGTGGATATGGTTTCTCAGTTCGAGGTCGGTAGTACCTACACGCAAATCAACTATCACAATTCTCCCGTACGAGTGGCCCCCCTGCAATATGCAGATCCGATCAAATGGCTGACAAACCAATCCAATGGCATTCCGGCTTATATTCTAATCGATATGGCAACGCAGGACACTCAACTGGTTAAACTGGATCAGCCAATCAAATATTCGGAATCGGAATATTTTAACCGCAATATTTATCGTCATTTGCGGTTCCGTTATCCCACCTATATCTTTGACAACATCAATTTTGAGCTTGATGAAAATGGAACTCCGTGGTGGGTTTGCCCCGTAAAAGGCTTTAGCATTGGATTATTTGGCGGACAGACCGTCGAGCGCGTTGTTCTCTGTAATGCACAGACCGGCGAATGTCAGGATATGTCTGTAAGCGATGTTCCGCAATGGGTTGACCGCGTTTATTCCTCTTCCCTTTTACTCTCTTACTACAATTATTACGGGACCCTGAAACATGGCTTTCTCAATTCGGTTTTCGGGCAGAAAGACTGCTTGAAAACTACCGACGGTTACAATTATCTTGCGATTGACGATGATGTATGGCTTTATACCGGAGTTACTTCCGTTACAGGCGATCAGAGTATTGTCGGGTTCGTTTTAATGAATCAGCGCACCGGAGAAACCCATTTCTATAGTGTACAGGGAGCAGTCGAAAGCTCTGCCATGAGCAGCGCTGAAGGCCAAGTACAGAACCTTGGATACAAGGCGACTTTTCCTCTTCTGCTCAACACTGCCAATCAGCCCACCTATTTTATTGCGCTAAAAGATAATTCCGGATTGGTTAAAAAGTATGCTATGGTCAATGTTCAAAAATATCAGATTGTCGCAATTGGTGACACAGTTGCGGAATGTGAAAAGAAATACGTTTCCCTGATGGCTCAGAATGGGATTTCTGGAGGAACCATTGATACTTCAAACGATAAAAAAATTACCGGCACAATCCGCAAATTGGCTCAGAGCGTATTAGAAGGCAACAGTCACTATTATCTGCTCCTAGATAGCAGCTCTGCCCTATTTGATGTTCCAGTCTCTCAAGATCTTAATGTTCTGCGCTATTCTGAAGGAGATCATATTACACTGACTTATACGCCGCCAGAAGACGGCAGTACGGATGGCGTCTGCACCGTTACAGGGATTGTAAAAGCTTCCGCTGAATCATCCAATTCACAGTCTGCTGCAACGTCTTCTACTTCTTCCGTAACAGAATCCGCCTCCAGCACTGCAAAATAATATTGGATTTTATAAAAAGCACTGGCCTCCAAATGAACAGGCCAGTGCTTTTTTATTTACTCTTTTTTTGATTGTTAGGCGCTAAAATGTAATCCCTAAAGTAAATACCAAATTTTATTAAAGCAAAAGCAGCAGATCCCTTATCGATTTTGAGGGATCTGCTGCTTTTTTAAAATCATAAAAACAAAAAATCAGCTTGAACTTTTCTGGACAGCTTGTTCATAAATCTGATAATTGTCATTCCAGAAGGAATAATTCGAGTCGCTGCGGTGGTCTGTTAAAGAATAATTTTGTTTGAGATATTCTCCAAGATAATTTGTCACTTTAGCGGCACCGACTACATTAATATGATAGCCGGCATCCATCGTATCTGTTTCCCAGCTAAATCCCATACTGTCAAGATCCGTGTTGAGATCTAAAAATGGAATTCCTTTCGATTCCGCATATGCTTTTGCCGCGTCATGCCTTGCACCGGTCCACGTAATCGCTGCCGGAATATCAATCAAAACAAAAGCAACCCCATTCTCCTGACAAAGCTTTTGCATCTGATCCATCGCATATTTAGAAGCCCATGGGATACTGACAAAGCTGGATTTTTTCTTCATATTATTTTGGCCTGTATAAGCCTTTGTTTTACTGTTAAGATGCTGCCCTCCGATTTTAATCGAACTTTTTTGGTTGGTATAATTCGCCTCTTGAAAAGCGCTGGAAAGGTCTAACGTTTTCCACCGGTTATGATAGTTAAAGATCGGGAATTCATAAGAAAATATGTCACTAAAAGCATTCCCTATCGTATTTTTTCCTTCAAAAATTTCATCTAAGTCGAGAAGCACTACTTTGGGCTTATGACGAGTCAAAATTTCCTTGAGCATGTTTAGCCCTTCCGTTGCACGCTGTTCCGGCTCCCCGCTGTTATAAGAAGTAAATCCATAATTATGCCAAAGTTCCATCGGAGAAAAGCCACAGTAAGAATCACTGTTGCCAATTACAAAAACATCGATCGAATTTTGCGGATAAGAATAAAATCCTCGCCCATCGGGCCAATACATACCAGCCTTCGCTGTATTATCTCTCGGCGTTACGAGAAAGGACAACCCTTTTAGCGCACCGAAGAGGATCCCCAAGGTCAGAATGACGCAGCAGCATCTTTTTAAAATTGTCTTAGTTTTTATCTGCATAAATCGGCCTCACCTACTCCTATTCGTTTAGAAATTCCCATAAATCGGGTTGATTGCAACGTATCCATATCCATAAGCACCGAAAATAATGATTACAAACAGCATCGCCATGCTCAGTCCCCAGCGCAGAAAAGAATTTCTCTGTGCAAGTTCATCGCGCAGATGATGCCCTTTTGTATGCAGCCGGCCAACGATCCACAAAAGAAGTGTCCCGACCGCTAAAATAATCAGATCTTTATTGTCTAACCCCAAGCTTAAAAGAGAGCCATCCGTCAAAACAGAAGGGTTAAACCCGCTAAACATGGAAATAAACATGGCTCCAAAAGATCCTATCGTATTTGCCCGGAAAAGCAGCATTCCGACATTGACTAAACAGAAAGTACGCACCACTTGAAATGTCTGGAAACCTTTTCCTTTTCGATCAATTTTCGTAGTCTCAAAGAAACGGCGAAACAGCGGTTCAAAGAGAAGTCCTAAAATCGTGATTACATAATAATACATTCCATAAAGAATATATTTTACTCCAGCGCCATGCCAGAATCCATTTGTAAACCAAACGCAGAACAACGAGATAATCGCTGGGACCAAACCTGCCAAAAAGGTATTAAAGTGTTTGCGCGCAAATTTTCCAAGGGAGAAAATCGGTTTGGAAATAGAAACCGGATAGAAAACATAATCCCGCAGCCATGTACCCAACGTAATATGCCAGCGTCTCCAGAACTCGTTGACCGTATGAGAACTGAACGGACGATCAAAGTTCTTCGAGAGAGAAACGCCAAACAGCTGAGCACTTCCTGTAACAATATCAATGGAACCCGCAAAGTCTGTATAAATTTGCAGGGTATAAATCAACATGGTCAGAATCACTGTAATCCCGGAATAATTTGCAAAACTGCCGCAGACTTTCCCAACCAAAATATCTGCGCGGTCTGCAATCACAACCTTTTGGAAAAGTCCCCACAAAATCAGCTGAATTCCACTGATTGTCCTCTGCCAGTCAAAAGCATGTCCTTCGTAAAGCTGATCTGCCAAAAGATCAAAACGTCCAATTGGACCTTCAACAATCTGCGGGAAAAAGACCAGATAAAGTGCCACTTTCCCAAAGTTTCGATCCGCAGTATATTTGCCGTGATAGACATCCAGCACATAGCTGATCGCCTGCAGCGTATAGAAAGAAATTCCTAAAGGCTGAATCTGACGGCTAATCGTAGGAAAGATTTTCGGAAGTCTGATGGAAACCAGCAGAGCATCCATCGCTCCGCCGAGAAAATTATAATATTTAAGTACCAGTAAAATTAGAATATTGACTAAAACAGTCAATAGCACAATCTTGCGCTTTTTTTTATCTATTTTTTGACGAAAAGCCTTCTTTTCCTCTTTGGGAAGTGTCTTTCGAACGACCGCTGCATTCTTCGCAACCTTGTCCAAAGAAAGGGCACAAAAATAAATTGAAACAGTTGTAATCAGTAAAAAGATCACCAAAAAGCTGCTGCCCAACAGATAAAATCCATAGCTTGCCGCTAAAAGGACAATCCATTTATATCTTTTGGGAACAATTGTATAAAGAAGAAAAACAGGCACTAAAAATACAACCAGATAGGCCAGTGAATTATATGCCATAAGAACGTTTTCTCCTCTTTATTCGTCTTGTAAACGTTTTACCATATCATAAATAGTTTGCGCAGAGAAAAAGTTTTTAGGGACAATATCAAGAAGTGTAATCTCAATATCAAATTCATCTTTCAGTTCATTCACAAGTGTAATGATCGTCAAGGAATCAAGAATGCCTCTTTT
>DHOF01000045.1:369-3163 GCA_002411615.1 Ruminococcaceae bacterium UBA5397 | reverse complement strand
TAATTCGTCCATAATGAACCTACTCCTTCTGATAAAATATCATATTATCTGATTCTTAAAAATCAGTTTTTAGCATTTTGTTTGCTCCTGATAGTCTTTCAAAAGCTTTTTGCGGTCAATTTTTCCATTCTGATTATAAGGAAAACTTTTTAGACGACAAAGCCGTCCCGGCAACATATAAGGCGGGAGCCGACGCTTCAGTTGTTTCATCAAATCTTCGTCGGAAATCTTCTTCCCCTGATAAAATAGAATGATCTGATCGCTTTCCATATCATAACAGACTGCACAGGAAGAAATCTCCGTCACCGCAGAAGCGGCCGCCTCTACTTCCCCCAGTTCAATCCGGTAACCCATATGCTTAATCTGAAAATCCTTTCGTCCGGCATATTCTAGTTCTCCATAAGAATTATACAGAACAAGATCTCCTGTTTTATAAACAGGTTCCGGATAATAAGGATTCAGCGGATTTTGTACAAAAGCATCCGCCGTCTTCTCGAATTCTGCATAATATCCGGGTGCAACAAAAGAGCCTCTTACAAAAAGTTCTCCTTTTTCTCCAGGCTCAACCAAATGATTATTTTCATCCAAAACAAATACGTCGCAGTTATTGCAGGCATGTCCGATCGGAAGAGATTCCCCATCGGCAAATTCCCGGTTCACCACATAATAAGTGCAGATATCAGTAGTCTCGGTTGGTCCGAAAAGATTTGCAAAAGTACAGTCCGGCAAATATCCCATCCAATAATTGAGCTGCCTTGTCGGCATTGTCTCTCCTGCAAAAAGCACCCTCTTTAAAAACCGTGGTTTTTCGTAATCAAATGCTTTCCAGTTTGCAAGCAGGCAAAGTGCAGAAGGCACCCAATAAATAGTATTGACTTTTTTAGCATTCATCTGCTGCAGCAGCTGCAGCGGAAATGAAAACGTTTGCTTTTGAATAATGTGCAGGGTACCCCCCATGCAAAGCGTACTATAAACATCCGAAACAGACATACTAAAATAAAAGGGCGTTTGACTGCCAAAGACAACGGAATCATCAATGGAAAACGCCGAAACATACCAGTTAATATAAGAAATCACATTTCGGTGGCAAACAACAACCCCTTTTGGCATCCCGGTAGAACCAGATGTAAAAAGTGCATAAAGAGGGTCTGCATCCACCATATTCTCTCGGATCTGCAAAAGCAATTTTTCGTTAATCGGCTCCTGCACCGCATTTTCAAAAACCACGGCTTTTCCGGGCAGAAGCTCTTCCGCTTTTTCCTTTAAAGCATCTACCGTAAGAATTGCAAACGGCGAAATTTTTCCAAGAATTGCAGTCATTCGTTTCTGCGGCATTTCAGTATCCAACACTACATAAAAGTTTCCGCTGTAAGCAACCCCCATCATTGCAGTCAGCGTTTCTACGCTGCGGGGAATCAGCAACGCTACAGCATGATTTTTTTGTCCAAACTTTCCCAAAAAACTTCCAAGTGCTTTGGCCCGCTCTAAAAGCTTCTGATAGGACACTTCCTGTTGATCATCGGAAAACGCTGTTTTTTCCGAAAAATTTTTTTCTGATCTTTCAAGCCATTCCAATATGTTTTTCATAATCAAAAAATCCTTACTTTTATCAATCGTTTTTTTCTAAACTAACTGCATAAAAAACGATGGTTTCATAAAAATACATTCTTTTTTATTATACCCATATCATAGAGAGAACACAAGGGATAATTTCTTTTTAGTGGGATTTAATGCCATAAATCAAGCATTATTTTCCAGATTTCTTCCCTTTTTCGATAAAAAGCAGGGCCATTTCCCAAATAATCCTTTTGCTTTATAATTTGTAATTTTATACAATTTTAACCTGATCTAAAAATTCTAAAAAGCTTTCACGATCTTCATTAGAAAAATATTCTAGGGAAACAGGAAGATATTTTTTAGAAAAAATGAGAAAAATGAACTGCGAAGTTCCAAAAAGGTTTTGCAGATCACTCCAAAAAAAGCTGTCATTCGTTCCCTCTGCAAGCACTGAGAGATGGTCCTGACAAAATTGATAGTGAATTCTGTTTTGAGATGCAGGCATCCGTTTAAGATAAACTTTTTCTTCAAAATTTTCCTGACGAAAAGCAATTACAAAACTCACTATACTTAAAATAACAGCCAAAACGGCGATCAGAGTCTGTCCCGGCTGCACTGCACAAATAACGGCAATGATCAGAAACGCAAGTGCGCCCCCAAGCAGACTGTTTTTCATTCTGCGCTGCAGCCTTCTTCCTCCGGGCAATTTTTCCCAAAGGAATCTGGCGAATTTTTTCACCTGATCGTTATCAAATTCTGTCACATTTTTAAATAGCACTGTTTTGTCCATCGATTAACTCCTCAAGACAGAGTATTTTAATTGTGGCATAAAAAGGTGTTTTATGTCACAATTTTGTAAAAAGCATATTTTTTATTTGTAAAATTGTATCTCTTTACTTTTAAAGTTTACATAGAAAAGCCACAAAAGTCAAGAATTGCTTCGTTCCTTTTTAATTTATGCTTTGTCGTGTTAAATTCCACATGTTTTGGTCACTTAAAAAATAGAGCTTGTTTTGTTAAATACAGTTTCAAAAAAAATCCCCGCACATTACCAAAAAGGCAATGTGCGGGGATTTTTTAAATCAACGGCAGAATAATTCTATTATTTGCGGGGATTCTTAATCGCAGCCTGTGCAGCAGCCAAACGTGCAACCGGCACGCGGAATGGTGAACAGGAAACATAATTAAGGCCAACATTATGGCAGAACTCAACAGAAGTCGGATCGCCGCCATGTTC
>DHOF01000045.1:0-146 GCA_002411615.1 Ruminococcaceae bacterium UBA5397 | reverse complement strand
AGATGGATATCCGGGCGGGTCTTGCGGCCCAGCTCAACAGCCATCTTTATCAACTTGCCAACACCTTTCTGATCCAGATGTGCAAACGGATCCAATTCATAGATCTTATTCTCATAATAAGCATCCAGGAACTTGCCGGCATCATC
>DHOF01000118.1 GCA_002411615.1 Ruminococcaceae bacterium UBA5397 | reverse complement strand
AAAGATCATACCATTCTTTGAGCGTCTTTTTCTTTAATATTTCCGTATGAATCTTCGCAACTCCATTGACAGAATGTGTTGCATAAACTGCCATCTTTGCCATATGAATTTTTCCGCCTGCAATCAAACTATAATCATCCGGATTTCTTTGTGGATCACTTCCGATTTCACGACGAAGGCGATTTTGCAGCATCACCACATACGGATAAACTTGGGGTAAAACGGCGCAGAAGAGCGATACATCCCATTTTTCCAATGCTTCTGCCATGATCGTATGATTCGTATAAGAAAACACCTGCTGAACGATTGAAAACGCTTCAGAAAAGGAAAGATTCTCGCCTGCTATTAAAAGGCGTAAAAGCTCCGGAATTGAGACAACCGGATGCGTATCATTCAGCTGAATCGCATATTGTTCCGGCAGCTTTTTAAAATCATTCCCGTAAGATTTTTTAAATTCCCGTAAAATACTTTGGAGCGACGCACTACTGAAAAAGTACTGCTGTTTTAACCGCAGTCGCTTTCCTTTATCGGTATCGTCGTTTGGATAAAGGACACTGGAAATCCTCTCCGCTGCATTTTTCTCCGCTACTGCTTCCTCATATTTCTGCTCATTAAAAAGTCCAAAATCAAATGGATGCAAAGGCTCTGACTGCCATAAACGCAGTGTGTTAATTGTTTTTCCGCCATATCCGATAATCGGCATATCATAGGGAACCGCCCAGACACTTTCCTCTCCGAAATCGACGCGTACCCGCTCATTTTCCCGGCGAACGCTCCACGGATCTCCAAAAGCAAGCCAATCGTCAGCTTCTTCCTTCTGTTCTCCGTAAGAAAAAGTTTGATGAAACAGCCCATAGCGGTAGCGGATTCCGTACCCATTAAGTGAAATTCCAAGGGTAGCTCCGCTATCCAAAAAGCAGGCTGCAAGCCGTCCTAACCCGCCATTTCCTAACGCGTCGTCTTGGATTTCCTCGAATTCTTTTGGATCGATTCCGTGCTGTCTGAGTAGATTTTCCGTCTCTTCAAGAAGTCCCAGATTCAGAAGGTTGGAATGAATCAGCCTTCCCAACAAAAACTCGGCGGAAAAATAGCAAGCCTTTTTCCCTTCCGGCTTTCTTTGCCAAGTTTCGAAAACTTGCTTCATTACAGCTTTCGAAACTGCTGTATAAACTTCTTTTGGCGTTGCCTTTGAGAAATCTCCAGAAATTTCTTCCGAAAGATTTTGCAAAACAGTCTCTTCATACGCGTTCATTAAAAATGCCCCCTTTACGATCATAAAGTTGAGCGTAATCCAAAAGTTTTTGCGATAATTTCGAACTCAGTTGTCCCTGTTTCAGACGCCAGCACCAGTTTCCAGAAATAGTCGAAGGATAGTTCATACGCGCTTCATTCCCTAGGCTTAAAAGATCCTGCATTTGAATCACCGCAAGATCTGCTGCACTGGCATAAGCTGCCCGAATACAAGCCCAGTTAAGCTCTTTTCTGCTGTGAACCCCTAGATACGATTTTGCAAAGCGCAGGATTTCCGGTTTCTGATGAGCAAAGAACCCAGACATCGTTTCATTGTCATGCGTTCCGCAGTAAACAATGCAGTTCTGTTCGTAATGGTCCGGTAAATACGGATTTTTTGGGGTGCTATCAAATGCGAACTGCAAAACTTTCATCCCCGGATACCCAAAGCTTTTCCGCAGACGTGTGACTGCAGGCACCACAACCCCGAGATCTTCTGCAATCAGCCTGCTGTCCCCAAGGGCAGGCGAAATCGCCTCCAGCAATGCTTTTCCGGGACCTTTTTCCCAATGTCCATTCTCTGCAGTTTTTTCTCCATAAGGAATTGCATAATATCGGGCAATGCCAATAAAGTGATCCATACGAATCACATCAAAAAGTCCAGCGGAAAATTTCATTCTCTGCTGCCACCAAAAGAAATGATCTTCCTTCATTTTCTCCCAATTATAAAGAGGATTCCCCCAAAGCTGTCCAGTGGCACTAAATGCGTCCGGCGGTACTCCTGCCACCTCTTTCGGCTTTAAACTTTCATCGAGACAAAATAAGCTCGGCTGTGCCCACACATCCGCACTATCCAGAGAAACATAAATCGGCAAATCTCCAATGATTTCAATTCCTTCTTCATGTGCATAAGTTTTAAGCGCTGTCCACTGGCGGAAAAAACAGAACTGACAGAATTTCCAAAACTCTATTTCCTGTAAAAGCAAAGTCCGATATTTTCTAAGGGTCTGAGGGTCACGACGGCGAACCTCCTCCGGCCATAAAAGCCAGGAAGCTGCATGAAAATACATTTTAAGTGCCATATAAAACGCGTAATCTTCCAACCATGGATTTTCTCTGCAAAAATCGCGATAGCTGGGAGACTCAAAAAAATGACTGCGGGAAAAAGCTTTCTTTAAAACTTGGAAACGATTTTTATAAAGCTTTGCATAATCGACCCTACTGGGGTCATCTCCCCAATCAAGGGAAACTTCCTCCGAAGTTAAAAGTCCCTCTTCTATCAACAAATCGAGATCAATAAAATAAGGATTCCCTGCAAAAGCAGAAAAGCTCTGATATGGACTGTCCCCGTAGCTGGTTGGTCCAATCGGAAGGACCTGCCAATAGGAAACCCCAGACCCAGAGAGAAAATTTACAAACCGATAGGCATCTTTTCCGAAAGTGCCTATTCCATAAGGAGAAGGCAGTGCGAAAATCGGTAAAAGGATTCCCGCTCCGCGTAGCAGCCGCTTCTGTTTTCGTCTCATCCCACTTTGCTTCCTTTATCATTGAAAATTTCTTCTTAAAAGTCTTTCCGTTTTTATTAGAGTACCACATTCTTCTCCGGATTGTCTAGGAATGTTCGGAATATTGCTTGACGAATGTGTTAAAATGAAAAAGTTAAAGTAAGATTTAAGGAGATTTTATAATCTATGAATTGGGAAGTCAGTTTTTTGATGTTTTTGCAGGCGCATCAAAGTCCTTTTATGAACTCCTGCATGATTTTTTTTACCCATCTTGGAAATTACGGACTCATTTGGATTTTCATAGGTATTTTGCTCTGTATCAGGCCAAAATACCGCCGGTATGGAATTGCTCTGTTGATTGCGATCGGTTCCACCGCTTTAATTGGGAATTTTATAATTAAGCCAATTGCAATGCGCCCACGTCCCTGCACAGATTTTCCGAACATTCCTTTGCTGATTTCGAGGCCAACCTCGTACTCTTTCCCCAGCAGTCACGCTGCTACCTCTTTTGCAGCGGTAGTCGTTTTATGGAGGCTCAATAAGCCCTTTGGATTTGCTGCAGGAATCATTGCGGTTTTAATTGCACTTTCACGAATGTATCTTTTTGTACATTATCCTACTGATATTCTTGGCGGGCTTTTGTTAGGGTTCTTCTGTGCATTATTAACCTTACACTTTTTAAAGCTTTCTCCAAAAAATTCATCTCTTACAAAATAAAAAATAAAAAGGGATTGGCTGATTTTATTCAGCACAATCCCTTTTTTAATTTAGATAGTCGTTTTTGGAATCTTTTTCTGACAATTTTCGGCGAAGAATCCGCATGCGAAAAATCCCAAGTGTAAATAATATCACCAATAAAATTCCCATCACGATTGGGAAAATCTGGTCGGCCCCAATATTGCGCAGAGAAGCTAACACTAAGATTGCCATGATTCCATCGATGGCAATAAAATCACGGATTGCATAACCCCAGTCGCCTTCGGTCGGTTCTGTTTTATTTGCCGGATTATCCGCCGCTTTCTTTTTCATTGCATAATGAATCAATACGCGGTCACAAGAATCGACGAATCCCTCAAAAGGGTTTCCATTTTGCTTTTGAGTCACTGTGCTTTTTGATTTTATCCGAGGTTTCGCCCCCGGCTTTTTTTGTTTCGGCATTAAACAGTTCCCCCTTTTTGGGTTGTTTCAAGGTTCTTTCAGTTTTTCATACAGATCGGCGCTGCTTTCGCTCCAATCAAGCGGATAAGATCACTTGGTGCAAGCTCTACCTGCGTCCCGATTCTTCCACCGCTCACAATAATTGTCTCCTGTGACATTGCACTTTCGTCCAATACCGTTTGAAACTGCTTTTTCATGCCAATCGGAGAACAACCCCCGCGAATATATCCTGTCAGTGCATTGATCTCTTTTACATGGATCATCTCTATGCTCTTTGCACCAACACTTCTCGCTGCCGCTTTCAAATCAAGTTCTTCTGCAACCGGCACTACGAATACATAATATTCTCCGCCGCCCTTTGTCACCAACGTTTTAAAGACGCGCTCAATCGGCTGCCCAAGCTTTTGCGCTACTGCAATGCCGTCAATTTTTCCGTCTTTATTTTCATAAACATAATGACGATAAGGAATCTTCTTTTGATCTAAAATCCGCATTACATTCGTTTTATCTTCTTTTTTTGCCATCCGCTTGTTCCTTTCGTTAAGAGTCTCTCAGGCACGTTTCCATTTAATTCCCTGCGGTGTATCCTCCAAAACGATTCCGCGCGCATTTAACGTATCTCGAATCTCGTCGGCTGTTTTCCAGTCTTTATTCTTCCGTGCCTCGGTGCGCTTTTGTACCAATGCTTCAATCTCCTGATCGTCCTCTCCAATATTCCTTTCCTTCTGATAGAGAAGGCCTAAAACGCCGCAAAGCTCATCAAAGAGAGAAAGCGCATATTCGCACAGTTTCCGACTGGGATTAGAAGCCGCACTCAAATCCGTATTGATGACACGCGCAAGATCGAAAATTGCAGAAAGTGCATTGGCGGTATTGAGGTCGTCGTCCATTGCTTCCATAAAAGCGGTACGATAGGAATCGAGTTTCTTCTCTTCCTGTGCTTCTTCCGGCTTTTCTTCTGCAGCCGCATTTTTCATCACAAACTCAAGATTCTCCCGACAATTATAAAGGCGTTCCAGTGATGCTTTGCACTGATCAATCACATCAATGCTGTAATTGATGGGGGTACGATAATGAGAAGAAACCATCAGATAGCGAATCGGTTCATAACCAAATTTTTTAGCCACTTCCCGAACAGTAAAGAAATTCCCCAACGATTTACTCATCTTTCTGTTATCCACATTGATATAACCGTTATGCATCCAATAATGAGCAAATGGAACTCCATTGCAGCATTCGCTCTGTGCAATTTCATTTTCGTGGTGCGGAAAAATCAGGTCCTGTCCGCCGCAATGAATATCAATGGTTTCTCCGAGATACCTCCTCGCCATAGCGGAACATTCGATGTGCCAGCCGGGACGACCATGTCCCCATGGGGATTCCCAATAAGGCTCTCCGGGCTTTGCACCCTTCCATAGGGCAAAATCCATTGCATCTTCTTTGATCTCTCCAGTCGCAATTCTTGCCCCCGCCTGCAGGTCTTCCAAAGGCTGATGACTCAGCTTACCATATCCGGGGTCTTTGAGTGTTCGAAAATAAACGTCTCCGTTTTCGGTAGGATAAGCATATCCTTTTTGGATCAAAGTAGAAATAATAGATTGAATCTCTTCAATATTTTCAGTCGCCTTTGGATGAATCGTTGCCGGACGGACATTCATTCCCTCAGCATCTTTTTTATATTCTTCAATATAACGGCGGCTAACGGTCAAATAGTCACTATTTTCTTCATTCGCCTTACGGATGATTTTATCATCTACATCTGTAAAATTCTGAACAAAAGTGACTTTCATGCCACGATATTCCAGATAGCGGCGCAGAACATCAAACACACAAATTGGGCGAGCATTTCCAATATGAATATAGTTATAAACCGTCGGACCACAGGCGTAGATTTTTGCTTCTCCCGGCGTAATCGGAACAAACTCTTCTTTTTGGCGTGTCAGCGTATTATAAATCCTCATA
>DHOF01000122.1:5912-6130 GCA_002411615.1 Ruminococcaceae bacterium UBA5397 | reverse complement strand
GAAAAGGCAAGAACACTTTTAATGATTGCTTTTGCGTTCTCCTGTTTTCCGTCTTGTAGATACAGCCTCGCACATAGAAGCTCGAAGGAAAGACTGGGGGAGATACTTTTGCTTGGGTATGCTTCGAATTCTGCTAGAATTTGTTCTTTTAGTTCAGGCTGCATGTACCCCGAAAGATTCAGTTCTGCCATCAGACGGTCAGCCCAATGAATAACATT
>DHOF01000122.1:0-5636 GCA_002411615.1 Ruminococcaceae bacterium UBA5397 | reverse complement strand
TATTCCGCCAGATTGTAGTCAAAACTGTAAAGAATCATATTGTCAGGCATTGCTGAGTTTGTGACCATTGCACGGGCGGCCTCTAAATTTTCAAAGGCCTTGTCAAGTTCCATGCGCTTAAGGTAGACTCCGGTAATGCCAATGTGATAGTCATATTCCTGCATAAACAAAGAAACTTCACTTTCTTGGATTCCCTGAATTCTTTTATAATTGTCAAGTGCGTCGTTCAGATGGCCGGTTTCTTCGTTTAGCTGTGCTTTTAAAGCATAAATATAATAGCGAAATTCGAGAGAGTCCGAGCAGGTTTTCTCGGCATTTTCCGCAAACTCTTTCGCCGCCTTATATTGCCGATCCATAATCATCAGATTGGAGATGCCTAGCTGGATAAAGGCAGCGGTTTCTTTGCGCATTCCGTATTCTTTAAAATCTGAAAGTGAAAATGCGCGGGGAAGAACAGAAGGGCCTCTCTTTGAAAGCAAATTGTACGCATACTGAAGTATTTTGCAAAATGGAGTGCCTTTCCAGCTTTCAATCGCGGATTTGCACACCTGATCGAACTTTTCCATGTTGCCGATATCGACGTAATAAAACATTCCACGTGCAGCGAGGTCGATGCTTTTTGCGACAATATCAATCGGAATTTGGCTGATGTATTCGCCGGATTCGGTGTTAATTGACATTTCTAAAATATTCTGTGTTGCCCCATCATAATCCTTTGCCTGTAAGAAAAGTCTTGCCGCTTCGCCGAAATCCCTTTCCTCGGCAAAACAGTCAGCAGCCTTACCGAGAATTCCTTTTTGTTCCTGTTCCGGCAGCGCTGAAAATTGTTGCCGGAGATACTCACCAAGGATATTGTGGTAACGGTAAATTCCTTTTTCTTCATCAATGCAGATAACAAAAAGATTTTTGTCGAGCAAGTCTTCCATCATGGAGTCAAAGTCGAGCGATCCGAAAAGTACAGAGCAGATTTTTTGATCAAACCATGAAAGCGGACCGGTTCGCACAAGAAAGGTCTGCTCTTTGAGCGAAAGTTTTTCGAAAATTTCCCGCGTCAGATATTCTGCGACGAAACCGCCGCCTTGTTTCAGAAGATCGCTCGAAAGCTCCCCGCTTGCCGCGGCAAGCTGAAGTCCGCCGACCCAGCCTTCTGCAAAATTACTCATCTTTTCGAGCTCTGCATCGTCTGACTTGAGTTTCATGGTTTTGCGCAGAAATTCCATGCTTTCACTTTGGCTGAGCTTCATGTCTTCGCCGGAAAGATACAACAGCTTTCCGGAAACCGCCAATGCGCCAAGATATACCGGGGGCTCTTCACGAGAGAGAAGAAAAAGATGAAGGTTTTCCGGCATTGCCCGAAGAAAAAATTCGAAAGAATCGACAAGCGCCGGATTAGTGATACAGTGAAAATCGTCGAGAATAATATAATAATCGGTGTTGCTGCACAGGCGATTGATCAGAAAGACAAGATTGCTTTTTACCTCATGCAGTTCAAATATCGGGCTGGGCTGAAGGCCAAAATCAATCTTTTCATTCAGAAGAGAGCCTGCCGCCGCAAAAAAATAGTGCCAAAACGAAAACAAATTGTTGTTGCTTTCGTCGAGAGAAAGCCATGCAGTGTTTTTAAGACCAGTTTCAACAAGAAACGACGAGAGCAGTGTCGTCTTGCCCATGCCTGCCGCTCCCTTTATGAAAACAGCACTCATCTCATTGCACAGCTTGAGCTTTTGAAACAGGGTGCGGCGAATAATATAATCCCGCCGCGGACGGGGCATTTTCAATTTTGTAGAAAGAAGAAAAGGCTTCTCTTCCTTTTGGGCGTCAGTGTTCATGGGTGATCCACTCCTAAAACTGGTGTTGTTTTGATTGTAAACCGCCCGTTCTGTTTTTGCAAGAGCCGTCATACCCGCTCCACATAATCGTGCTTTAGTTTCCGATAGGCCAGACCAAACATGACAGCGGAAAATAGAACAACATAAACGAGTGGGAACAGGTGTTGCCATTCTTCTCCGTTTTGCAGATTGACTGCGAATTCGAGGAACTGTTTTTGCGGCAGGATATGAATGAGATTGTCAAGCAATGCATTGCTTTTACTAAAGGAATAAAAGGCACCGGCAAGCGTTGAGGTAACGATCAAGATGGAATTTCCAAACATGTTTGCATTGTCAGGCTTTTTGATAAATGTGTTGAGAAACAATGCAAATGTGCTGCCCAACATAGCCAAAAGGAGCAGCAATCCGGCATATTGAGGCAGGGAAAAACCGATCTCCCACCCAGCGCCTTTCATAATGGCGAGCATGCCGAACGACGGCACAAAGGAAAACAGACAGAAAAGAAAGTGCGCGGCAAGATATCGCCGAAACGACAATGGCGACGCTGCAATGCGTAAAATCTGGTTCTGTTCCTTATCGTCTGCAAACGGGAAAAAGTAGAAAAACACACTTGTGCCGAGAAAGACCATGAGAAATCCAATAATATTTACCCCGACGCTCCGGTCATTTTTTTGTGCTGGAATTTTTGCCTGTGGGTTCTGCAGAAGAAGCTGCAGCATTTCTTTAAAATCATTGCCGCGGAGAGTTTTAATATCAAATTGACCATTTCCTCGATCAGTGACAATGGCGTCGTATTTCTGGGAGACAAGCTGTGACATAGGAGGGTCCTGCTCCATGACTTCTATGCTGAGCGAGCTCGAATTGATTTCCACGGCACTGTTATCTGTTACCAGTGCAATATGGCCTCTGATTTGTTCAGCACCGGTCATGTAGACAGCGAGAAAAATGGAGAGAAGTGTGATTGCAAGCATAATAATCACAGAGGGCAGACGGCAAAAGATACGGCTAAAGTTATTCCGAAGTACGTTATTCATAGATAATCCTCCGCTCGAAAAGTTTTCTGGCATCCGAAAATGCACAGAGCACTGAACGCAGTGCTAATGAAAAGAACCGGCAGTACACCAGATAAATTGTTGTCGTAAATGACAGCGAAGAAGACATCGATCAGCATTTTTACAGGGGAGATACGCGAGATGGCCGCAAGCGTGGAACCGAGGCCGTCGAGCGAAAAGAATGCTCCTCCTAAAAAAGCGATGACTGAAACGAACAGACTCAGGATGGTGCTTGCCGTTTCTTCACAGTGAAAAATACAGCAAAACAGCACGCCGAGTGCCGCAGAACTAAATTCAACGGGGATCATCATCAAAAAGATCCAGCCCATGTTTTGACCGCCAAGATTGATTCCGGCAATAAGCAGAATGACTGCAACCAGCAAGTGAAGAATATAATCAAACAGGAATGAAGCGAGCATCTTCGAAAAGTAAATTGGGAATTTTCCGCACGGCGAAGACAGAATCCGCAGATTCGGTTTTTTAATATCGCGCTCCATAAAACAGTTTGTAGCCGTCATGGCACCTTCCATCATGCCGAAGATCAAGAAGGATACCGCATAATAGTTGTAGGCGTCCATCGCATTTGCATAGTTTCCACTCGTAAGGAATCCCATAATGAGAATCATCACAATCGCAAAAACAGAGTTAAAATTGATCAGAACCGGATTTTTAAAGTTGTTGGATAGATCCATTTTGAAAATCTGAAAAAAGCGGTACATTTTATTTCCCCCTTAATTCCGCAGCTTGCGGCCGGTCAGCTTGAGAAAGACGGTCTCAAGGCTGGCTTCTTCGCCTGCAATGTTGCGAATGTGGGCACCGGCGTCCGAAATCAGTGAAATGATGCGGTCTAGATTTTCCACGCCGCGTAGGGAGACAATATCAATCTTGTTGCCGTCCGATTTTGCCTCTTTGACGCCTTCGACATCGTAAAATCCTTCGGTAGGAACAGGGGAGCCTTCTTCCAATTCAATATGGTAACATTTTTCACTCTGAATGTTTTCCTTGAGCTTTTCTTTTGTTCCCTCGGCAATGATCTTGCCGTGGTCGATAATAATGATGCGGGATGAAATAGCTTCAACTTCTTCCATGTAATGCGTGGTGTAAAGAATGGTGATGCCGTCTGCCTGCAGCTTTTTAATGGAATCGAGAATGTGATTGCGCGACTGCGGGTCAATCCCAACGGTCGGTTCATCCATAATGACGAGTTCGGGGTGATGTGCAATGGCGCAGGCAATGTTGAGCCGGCGTTTCATACCGCCTGAAAAAGTTTTCACCTTGTCTTTTCGCCGGTCGGTTAGGCCCGCAAACTGAAGGGCTTCCTCTACGGCTTCGTCGAGATTTGAGCCGCGCAGGCCATAAAGCGAGGTAAAGAAGCGGGCGTTTTGTTGGGCGGAAAGTTCCTCATAAAGCGCGAGATCTTGTGGGACCACGCCGAGCTTTTGTTTGTAAGCGCGCAGGTGACTGCGGCTGACCACTTTTCCGTTGTAGGTAATGGTTCCGCTGTCACGCCCGAGTAGCCCCAGTAAAATGTTGATAGTGGTGCTTTTCCCGGCGCCGTTTGGCCCTAATAGGCAGAGGACTTCCCCTTTCTCGATCAAGAAGCTGATATTATCGAGAACGCGGTTTCCTTTAAAGCTTTTTGAAAGGCTATTGATTTCTAATAATTTTTCCATATCGTTCATCTCCTGACTTTATGATACCGCACGACCCGAAATTTGAAATCAACCATCCGGTTGATACGGGGGGATGATTTTTTGATTTTCTTCGGGTCATCCGGCTGTCATCAGGAGGCATACTTTACTTTTAGGGTGGAATCCTCTATACTAAAATTCAGAGCAAACCCGCACGATGCGCATTTTAGCTGCATGACAAAAGACCGCGCGGAGGAAAGGAGAGCGATTTCCATGGCAAAGACAGCTGCTTTTTTTGACATTGATGGTACGATTTCTCGTGAGGGACTGATCAGCGAGATGTTTAAAAAGATGATCAAATACGAACTGATCGATCCTAGCAAGTGGTATGAAGATGTCGAACCTGCTTTTACAAGATGGGATAAGCGCGTTGGAAATTATGACGATTACCTTCAAAAGATGGTGGATATCTATTCGGAAACGGTTCAAAACACGAATTCCTTCCATATTTTATATATTGCAAAAAGGGTGATTGAACAAAAGGGTGAACGCGTTTACACTTATACTCGGGACCGGATTCGTTGGCACCGGGAACATGGGCACCGGGTTATTGCAATTTCGGGTTCACCGGTAGAACTGGTTCGTGAAATGTCGGAGAAGTACGGCATGGACGACTATCGCGGCACGGTTTACAAGGTTGGCCCAGATGGACGCTACAGCGGTGAAATTATTCCAATGTGGGATTCCGAGAGCAAGCAATGCGCTGTGCTCCAGATGGCAAAGCAGTACGGAATCGATCTTTCTGAAAGCTATGCCTATGGTGACACAAATGGCGATTTTGCCATGATGAAATTGGTGGGGCACCCCGTAGCCGTCAATCCAACCCGAGAATTGCTTGCCCATATCCAGAAGGATGACGATCTTCGGAAGAAAATCGTTGTTATCGTAGAGCGCAAGGACGTAATCTACCGACTGAATACGGAGACTCTTGAACTTGCAGATTGAAAAGAAAAGGCTAAAAGATTGCGCTTTTGACAAAAAGATCCCCCGGGAATCCAGTAATAAGAATTCCCGGGGGATCTATATAATCTGGTGGACGTTATAGGACTCGAACCTATGACCTT
>DHOF01000026.1:9471-9633 GCA_002411615.1 Ruminococcaceae bacterium UBA5397 | reverse complement strand
CAAAGAGGAATATCAGGAATTTCTGGACCGTCATAATTCCTGCAAAGCGCCAAAAGGAGACTTTCTCAAATATGACGGCCCTGCATTTTTAGGCGTTGATGCCGGTTCTACAACCATTAAAGCGGTTCTTCTCGGCAAAGACGGCGAAGTTCTTGACAGCAC
>DHOF01000026.1:0-9192 GCA_002411615.1 Ruminococcaceae bacterium UBA5397 | reverse complement strand
CTCCAGCGCTGTAACCGGTTACGGTGAAGAACTGCTGAAAAATGCTTTTGGACTCGACTACGGTATTGTAGAAACGATTGCACATTTTACAGCCGCCAAACGTTTTATGCCCGATGTCGACTTTGTCATTGACATTGGTGGTCAGGACATGAAATGCTTTAAAATCCGCCGTGGAGCGATCGACAATATTTTCTTAAATGAAGCCTGCTCCTCTGGCTGCGGTTCGTTCCTGCAGACTTTTGCAAATACTCTTGGTTATAAAATCGCTGATTTCGCAAAATTGGGCCTTTTTGCAAAACATCCTGTTGATTTAGGAAGCCGCTGTACAGTTTTTATGAATAGCCAGGTTAAGCAAGCCCAAAAAGACGGTGCAACCACAGCAGATATCTCTGCAGGATTATCTGTAAGAGTCGTAAAAAATGCAATTTATAAAGTAATTCGTGCAGCTTCTGCTGAGGAGCTGGGCCGCAAAATTGTCGTTCAGGGCGGTACTTTCCTCAATGACGCCGTTTTAAGAGTCTTCGAAAATGAATTAGGCGTCGAAGTTGTCCGCCCCGATATCTCCGGACTGATGGGAGCCTACGGCGCTGCAATCTATGCGATCAAAAAGCAAAAAAAATCACCGCATGAAACTTCTTTGATTTCTCTTGCCGAATTAAACGATTTCAAACACGAAGTCAAAGTGACAAACTGCGGTATGTGCAGCAATCACTGCCGTTTGACCATTAATATCTTCGGCAATAACCGCCGCTTCATTGGCGGAAATCGCTGTGAGCGCCCGATAACCAAGAAAAGCGGAAGCGACGATTTAGATCTTTATGCTTATAAACTGAAAAAGCTTCGCAGCTATGAACCGATTCCCGGCCCGCGGGGAAAAATTGGGATTCCGATGGGACTTAATTTTTACGAGCTGCTGCCTTTCTGGCATGCTTTCTTTACCACGCTGGGATTCGAAGTTGTACTCTCTCCCCTTTCCAGCAGAGAGCTTTATATCCGCGGCCAAAGCACCATTCCGAGCGACACCGTCTGCTTCCCTGCAAAGCTGACCCACGGACATGTTCTAAGTCTGCTCGATCAGGGAATTGATCATATCTTTTATCCCTGCATGAGCTATAATTTTGACGAAAAGCTCGGAGACAATCATTATAATTGTCCTGTCGTCGCCTATTATCCAGAAGTTATTAACGCCAATACCGTTGCACTTCAGGGAAAAACTTTTATTCATGACTATGTTGGAATTCACAGAAGACATGATTTCCCGAAAAAGATGCACAAGATCCTTGAAAAATATTACTCCGGAATTACTCTGCAGGAAGTCAAAAAAGCTTCCGATGCCGCCTATGATGCTTATAATGCTTATCTTTCCGATATTCGCGAAAAAGGAAATGAAATCATTAAAGAGGCACGCAAGGAGAAAAAGCCGATCATTGTCTTGAGCGGACGCCCCTATCACCTTGATCCCGAAATTAATCACGGAATCGATAAATTAATTATTTCTCTGGGAGCTGCCGTTATCAGCGAAGACGTGGTCAGTTGCCTAGTCAAGCGCTTCCATACCGGCGTTCTGAATCAGTGGACTTATCATGCCAGGCTTTATGCTGCCGCTAAATACGTCAGCTCGCAGAAAGATATGAATCTAGTCCAGCTGGTCTCCTTTGGCTGCGGCGTAGATGCCATCACAACGGATGAAGTTCGCAGCATTCTGGAGGCAAATGATAAGATCTATACGCAAATAAAGATTGACGAAATTACAAATTTGGGCGCTGTAAAAATCAGGCTTCGCAGCCTTTTTGCCGCCCTCGACCAGTGAGGCTTTATCATGGCAGAACTGAAATATACCGATACCGGACGTTTACTCTTTACGAAAGAGATGAAAAAAGACTATACCCTTCTTTGTCCGATGATGCTTCCCATTCACTTTTCCCTTTTCATAGATGTTTTCCGCAACTGCGGATACAAAGTGGAATTGCTGCAAAATGACGGGCCTGCGATTGTTCAGGAAGGGCTCAAATATGTGCACAACGACACCTGTTACCCAGCACTCCTCGTAATCGGACAATTTATAGACGCTCTTCATTCTGGAAAATATGATCTCGATCACACCGCCTTGATCATTACGCAGACCGGCGGCGGCTGCCGTGCAAGCAATTATATTCACTTGCTGCGCAAAGCGCTTCACAAAGCTGGGATGGATCAAATTCCAGTCGTCAGCTTAAATCTTTCCCGTCTGGAATCGAATCCCGGCTTTTCCATTACTCTAAGCATGCTAAGAAAAGTAATTGCTGCCGTTGCCTATGGCGATGCTTTAATGGCACTGCGCAACCAAATCAAGCCTTACGAAACACATGTTGGTGACAGTGAGGCCCTTGTAAAAGAGTGGGTCGATGAACTTTGTTCCCAGTTTAAACTAGGAAAAGGATTAGGCTTAAAAGCGGAAAAAGAAAATCTTCTGAAAATTGTTCACGATTTTGCTAAAATACCAACCCAAACGATTCAAAAAATTCGGGTTGGCGTTGTCGGAGAAATCTATGTAAAATATGCAGCCTTTGCAAATAACCATCTCGAGGATTTTCTTTTTGATCAGGGATGCGAAGTAAACGTTCCGGGTCTTTTAAACTTTGCAATTTTCAAGGTTGATAACCGTCTGGAAGATATTAAGCTTTATGGTGGAAATCCATTTAAGTTTGGTGCAGTCAGTGTTTTATTTGATTATCTGACAAAAATGCAGAATATTTTGACAGAAGCCTTTCAAAGTGAGCCAAAACTTGAAGTGCCAACCCCATATGCTAAAGTAAAAGAATTAACAAATGGTGTGATTGGTTATGGAGACAAGATGGGCGAAGGCTGGCTCTTGACCGGCGAAATGCTGGAGCTCTGCGAAACAGGCTATGAAAATATTGTCTGCGCACAGCCTTTCGGCTGTCTGCCCAATCATATCTGCGGAAAAGGAATGATCCACCGAATCAAAACGCTGCGCCCGGAAAGCAATATTGTCCCGATCGATTATGATCCTAGCGCGACCATGGTCAATCAGGAAAACCGTATTAAGTTAATGCTGGCAGTCGCTCGCGAAAACCTGCAAAAAAAGGCTGCACAATCCGACCAAAAGAAATAAAATAAAGCAAAATTCCTCTGCCATAGTTGCTTTTTCGCTGAATTTGTTGATAATAAAAAGTAACTTCTAGAAAGGCAGGGGATTTTTTTATGAAAAAATTCATTCAGGAGTTTAAAGAATTTTCCATGCGCGGCAATGTGATGGATATGGCTGTCGGTGTTGTCATGGGCACTGCTTTCAGCGCAATCGTCACCTCTCTTGTAAAAGACATCATTATGCCCCTCATCGGACTTTTAACCGGCGGCGTTGATTTCTCCAATCTTTCCGTTACCCTAATGGGGAAGGCCGTACTGACTTATGGTGCTTTTATTCAGAGTATTTTTAACTTCTTGATGATTTCCCTCTCAATTTTCCTAATGGTGAAATTTGCAAACAAAATCAGCAGTCTCCGTCAGAAACAGGAGGAACAGAAAGAAAAAGTTTTAGAGCCCTCAAAAGAAGAACTGCTTCTAACTGAAATTCGTGATCTATTGAAAAACCAATCAGAAAAATAAAAAACCGGCCCTCTCTTTTGAGAAGGCCGATTTTTTTAGATAATATTTGTTAGTTGACTCAGCGATCCCACTTTTCGCAAAGAGTCAACAATTCTTTTGTAAGCCGAGTCAAATCCTTATTGGTTCCTCCCTCATTATGCCGAATAACATCTTCCAAGCGGTGCTGCGCCGCCACCAACCGCGCATAAATAGGAGAAGATTGTTTGCCAGAAAGTGCCGCCTTTTTGGGATGCAGAATCTGAGCTTCCATCCCATAATCCAATATACGATCCGAAAGCAAATCATAGCAGGCATTAAAATTCGGCGCATAGGCATCGAATCCATAATGCTTCAGTTCTTCCGTAAATCCTTCACAGCATTTCTGCTCTCCATGAACAACAAAGACCTTTTTAGGCGCCGGTTGATAAGCTTTAATCCAACGTAAAAGTCCAGTATGGTCTGCATGCCCTGACAGCATCCGAAAATTAAAAATATGCGCTTTCACCGCAATCTGTTCACCAAACAGTTTTACGGAATCAATTCCATCCAAAAGGATTCTTCCGAGGGTTCCATTCGCCTGAAACCCAACAAATATAATAGAGCACTCCGGGCGCCAGAGATTATGCTTTAAATGATGACGAATTCTTCCGGCCTCACACATGCCGCTGGAAGAAATAATTACTTTTGGAACGCCGTCCGTATTAAGTGATTTAGATTCGTCCACACTTTCGGTCATATGGAGATTTGGAAAAGAAAGCGGCTCAAAACCGTGATCAATCAACTGGGCAGTCTCCTCATCTGCATAGCCATGAAGATCCCCACTGTATATTTTGGTAGTCTCAGTTGCCAGAGGAGAATCCACATAAACCGGAAAATTAGGGTTCTTAGGCGTCAGATGACGTTCCTTGATCTCTCGCATGGAATAGAGCAGCTCCTGCGTACGTCCCACTGCAAAGGACGGGATCACTACATTCCCATGATTGGACAGCGTATTGTCAATAATATCGGCAAGCGCCTTGGTATAATCATCTATGTGCTCATGTTCCCGATCTCCATAAGTGGATTCCATAATAACGTAATCCGCTTCGGTAATATATGTTGGGTTTTTTATAATCGGAATATCCATATTCCCAATATCGCCTGAAAATACAATTTTTTTCGTACTATTATTTTCTGTTGCCCAAATTTCAATGCTGGAACTGCCCAAAAGATGGCCTGCATCTATAAAACGAATTTTTACTCCTTCACAGAGATCAATCATCTCTCCATAGGAATACGGCGTAAGATATTTGAGGGTATCTTCTGCATCCTTTACGGTATAAAGCGGCTCCACAGGGGCTTTCCCTGCACGCTTTCCTTTACGTGACTCATATTCTGCATCCATCTCCTGAATATGCGCACTGTCACGCAGCATGATAGAAAGAAGCTCACAGGTTTTCCCTGTTGCACAAATTTTCCCTTGAAATCCCTGCTTAACCAAAAGCGGCAATCGGCCCGAATGATCAATATGGGCATGGGTAACCAGAACATAATCCACTTTATTTGCAGCAATCGGCAGCTTTGCATTGTCTGTTACATCAGCTCCCTGCTGCAGCCCGCAGTCAATCAAGATTGTCTTGTCTCCAACCGTAAGGCAATGGCAACTGCCCGTTACCTCTTTATCGGCTCCATAAAAATTCAATTTCATTTTTTTATCACTCCTTGTCACTCAAAATCGAGTTCGATTGGGCAGTGGTCACTCCCCATCACTTCGCTAAGGATTTCACTCTTCTGAACATGTGAAAAAAATCGCTCGGAAACCAAAAAATAGTCAATGCGCCATCCCGCATTATGCTCTCGTGCATGGAACCGATAGCTCCACCAACTATAGGCACCGACGGCTTCCGGATGAATTCGCCGAAATGTATCCACAAATCCACTCTCAAGAAGCTGCGTAAATTTTTCCCTCTCCTGATCTGAAAATCCCGCATGACCTTCATTGGTCTTTGGATTTTTTAGATCGATTTCCTCATGCGCCACATTCATATCCCCACAGACAATCACTGGCTTTTTTTGATCCAGCTTCATCAAATAAGCACGAAACGCATCTTCCCATTCCATTCTGTAGGGCAAGCGCTTTAATTCGTCCTGAGAATTCGGCGTATAAACAGTTACCAGATAATATTCCGGATATTCCAGCGTGATTGAGCGCCCCTCCCCCATATGATCAGGGTCATCAATATCATACTGAACGCCGATCGGCAAATTTCTCGTAAAAATTGCAGTACCGGAATATCCTTTTCTGAGAGCGGAATTCCAATAACGCGTATATCCGGATAATTCAAAATCTGCTTGTTCTGGCTGCATTTTTGTCTCCTGCAAACAAATTGTATCCGCATTTGATTCTTTCAAAAAATCCAGAAACCCTTTTTGCAGGCAAGCACGCAACCCATTTACATTCCAGGAAAGAAACTTCATTTAACACCTCCGCAAATTGCTTTCTTTTTATTTTTAATTATATCATATTTTGTGTGAATTTACTATATTTTTTGTTTTTTAAACAGGAAATTCTAAACAAGTCAAGATTAATAAAATTGGCCCTTGCTATAAAAGCAAGAGCCACATAAAATCATAGGTCCTGAAGATCAGCTTCAGGAATATCGTTCTCAACATTATCCCTTCCGAGATCAGTATCAATTACCGGATAAGCATCTTTACGAATGGGACGTTCTGTTTTTCGAATTTCCCGTCTCTTTGGTATCACGTCGGTTCCTTTCTCTGGAATGGATTCATCAAAAGTATGATCTGGTTGTTGATCAAATTTGCTCATAAAATCACCTCAGAACTAGAATATACAAACCAATTCAATTTATCCCAAAAAAGAAGCTGAAAAAATATAGCACTTACTGGATAATAAGTTTATTTTCTGCTGCTCTGAATCAGCACTTTTACTTTGTACAAATAAAATATTTTAAAATTTAAAAAATCCGAAGTTAAAACAACATCCATTAAATTAAAAAAAACCGCTCCAATTAAGGAACGGTTTTTAAAAGACTAAAATTTATCTTTTATTGCTAAAGCATTCACTGCAATAAACAGGGCGATCGTCGCGCGGCTGGAAAGGAACCTTGCAAGGTCTTCCACAGGAAGCACAGACAGCATCATACATCTGACGCTCTCCGCGTCCGCCATTTGAATTTTGTCTGCGTGCTTTGCGGCAGTCGGGGCAACGCTGAGGCTCATTGGTAAAGCCTTTCTCAGCAAAAAATTCCTGCTCTCCAGCAGTAAAAGTGAAATTCTGACCGCAATCCTTGCAGACGAGGGTTTTGTCTTGATACATATAATACCTCTTAAATTATGATAGTTCACCGTTTGGTGACTCATTTAGTATATCCCCTAATTAGTCAAAAGTCAATTAAAATAAAATAAATTATATGGTATTACTTGAGAATTTTTTTTAAAATTGGGAAAAGTGGCTTCTGATTTACTTTTAATGCAGAAGCAGAAATTATTTAAGCCTATAGAATCTGTGAAAAAATATTGTCTTTCTTATGCGCAACACACAATTTTCTGAAAATTCCCATATAATTTAAATGGATAAAATTTATTTAAAGGAGCCGATGACATTATGACTAAATGTTTTCACCCGACGAGTGAAACATTAAAGGATTATGGCCCTAACCCATATGTGATTAATATCGAAGCAGCTACGAAACAAAATAACAATTATCGTACTGCATTATGGACAGGTAATTATCTACAAATGACCTTAATGAGTATTCCGGTTAATGGAGATATCGGATTAGAGATGCATTCTGATACGGATCAGTTTCTCCGCATTGAGTGTGGCCGCGGAATCGTAAAAATGGGACGCAATAAAAATGATTTAAGTTTTCAGAAAAATGTTTCTCCTGGATATGCAATATTTGTTCCAGCGGGTACCTGGCATAATTTGATGAACACTGGAAACGTTCCATTAAAGTTATACTCTATTTATGCACCTCCGCATCATCCCCATGGAACGGTACAGAAAACAAAAAAAGATGCACTCGCTAACGCAAAATAAAATTCACAGCGTCTTCCACTTTGTGGTCGACGCTGTTTTTATATTCAAAAATTCGAATAATTTGCAAAAGAATTTTAAAAAAATATATTGGCATGAAAAAGCGTATCGTTTTTGGTTATGATAAGAGCAAAGATTGTTTTATTTTTAATGATTCGAAAGAAGGCATAATAGTGAAAAATATAGGAAATGTAGAACGAGCAATACGGGCCGTACTAGCTGCCATTTTGTTTAGCCTGTTCTTTGTGCTTCATGGAAATGCAAAATGGTTTGGTCTGTTTGGATTGATACCATTAGCTACTGCCATTTCTGGGGTGTGTCCCTTATATTCTTTCCTTCATATTTCTACAATAAAAAAGAAATAATAATTTGTTTTATTCTTTTGACGGCCCTCGAGCCGTCATTTTTTATACTTCTTTTTTCTATTTCAGTTTATTTTATGACAGTCTTCAATGTTTTATTTGTTATTTTTTTAAGAATAAATTTATATAATTTTGTTAAAAAAATGTATTTAATTGCAATTTAACTGTGCATATAATTATGTTGGAGATGAAAATATGGAAAAAGATAAAAAATATAAAAAGAAAGAGCAAAAGAAATTAAAATCACTCATAATATCTGCTAACAATATTGTTGACAATTTAAATCTAATTTACGCTAAACTAGAGCAGCTACAAGAAAGATTAAACAGCAAAAAGAAATAGTCTACTAAATTACATGAAAAGGATACCACCAACCATCCGAAAAAAGGATAGTCGATGGTATCTTTTTCATGCGTGAACATTAGAAGTCTTTCGTTAGAGAGTTATCGCGAGTTTTTTAGTGCAATGCGCGGTTATTGTGAAGAAGAAAGGTCATCGCATTTTGCAGATTTCAGTTCATACACAATGTCGGCCTGATGAGCTACCTCAGGCGAATGCGTGACAATGATGACACATTTGTTTTCTTCTCGGGCAAGGCGAAGGAAAATATTCATTACCGCATTCTGCGTTTCTCCGTCAAGATTACCGGTAGGTTCATCAGCTAACAGAATATCCGGATTGTAAGATAGGGCCCGTGCAATGGCGACACGCTGCTGTTCACCGCCGGAGAGCTTTAGTACCCGCCGGTTAGCCTTTGCTTCGTCCAGCTCCACTTTATCTAACAGATTCATAGCAACTTCACACCGATTTTTAATCTTCATACCCGAAATATCCATAGACAGCTCCACGTTTTCTACAGCAGTCAGCTGCGGAAGAAGATTGAATCCCTGAAACACGACGCCTACATATTTGCTGCGATAATGATAACGGTCAATGGTAGTAATATCTTTGTCCTGAAACAAGATTGTCCCGCTAGTAGGCTCCGTTAAGCCAGATAGTAAAGACAGCAGAGTGGTTTTACCAGCGCCGGATTTTCCTACAATGGCATATACTTTTCCTTGTTCAAATGTATAGGTGATATCCTTGAGGATGGGATGGATTCCATCGTAGGAATAGCTAAGATTTTTTAGTTCCAATATGTTCATGATAATCTCCTCCCTTATGTCCGATTCGTAAGAATTTTCAAAGGCTCATAGCGCA
>DHOF01000134.1:4879-20802 GCA_002411615.1 Ruminococcaceae bacterium UBA5397 | reverse complement strand
AGATAATCAAATCCAAATTCATTGTTGGTTCCATAGGTGATGTCGGCTTCATAAGCAGCTTTTCGTTGTGCGCCCTCTTTATCGTGAACGATCAGTCCTACCGAAAGGCCCAGAAAGCGATAGACCTTTCCCATCCATTCACTGTCGCGGCGTGCCAGATAATCGTTGACCGTAACAATATGGACTCCTTTTCCGGAAAGCGCATTCAAATAAGCAGGCAGCGTTGCCACTAACGTTTTACCTTCACCGGTTTTCATCTCGGCGATGCGTCCTTGATGCAGGATAATACCGCCGACAATCTGTACCGGAAAGTGCTTCATTCCCAGTACCCGCCAGCTGGCCTCTCGGCAAACTGCAAAAGCATCGGGGAGGATCTGATCCAGTGTTTCGCCGTTTCTAAGTCTCTGTTTTAAAATACCCGTCTGTGCCTGAAGATCCTGTGTCGAAAGAGCTGCATATTTTTCTTCCAGCTTCATCACAGCATCGCAGATAGGTTGTACCCGTTTGAGCTCTCGCTTGCTGTAATTTCCAAAAAGTGCTTTCAGGATATTTGCCATAATATTTTCCACCTCATGCCAAGGAGAAATTTTTACTCCCGGTTCGTTTCTATTAAAAGTTTCCCTGTATTTCAGTATACGAAAGTGATTATATCATATTTGCCTTCTGGTGGAAAGAAGGCTTTTTTAAATTTTTGTAACATTTCATAATTTTTCCTTGTAAAGTTAAGATTCAGCGAAATTCTGTCGGCGGCGGCCATTCTCCTTTTGCTAAAGCACCGAAATAATAGTTGAGCACCAGATAAGTACCGACCAAAAAAAACAAGATCACCATTCCGGGCAGCGTCTGCAGCTCTGTAAACGCTGTTCCTAATCCCGGCAGATAAAAAGAAACCGGAGCTCCATACAGATCTGAAAACGGCACGATATCCGCGGCAAAATCGGAATCGTCCTGATTTGCCATAAACTGACCGTTAGAATAATCAATTCGGGTAATTCTGCGCACAATGGGCTGCCTTTTTAAAGTCCCCCTATAATAGGCAATGGGTTCCCCTACCCGCAGTTTTTCAGGCTGTATTTTTTGTATATATAAAAGGCTTCCCTGAGGATATTCACACCGAACCCCTGCGCTGCACATCCCCAGAGGAACATATCCGAAAAATCTCGGCACTACAAAGATTGCCACTGCCAGCGCCACCAATAATCCGCCTAAAATATTCCATATCTTTTTCCAGCGCTTCATTGTCATAATTTCAATCCTCCGTTTTTAAGCCTGTCCGCTTCGAAAGGCTGTATCTCCATCTTAACGGTCCAAAACTGAAAAAAAGTACGAAGAAAGCACTTTAAATCCCTCCATCTCTGATTTTCATCTCCGATAATTCCTCCAAAGGTCCCTCCTCCCCACCGATTTTCACAAAAAGGCTTTTCCTTCTTTCTTTTCATTGATATTTTTAGAATTCGGTTATCTTAAAAAGATTGTTAAATTTTTATCTTTTTATTTTTTCAGCTTGCACAACGTTTTTGAATCCCCTATAATGAAGCATATAGAAATGACATGCGGGAGGCGCTCCAAAAAAGCGAGTGCCGGATGCTGAAAGGAGAACGAAGATGAACTATTCCGCAGAAGTGGAAAGAATGTGTACCGTAGCAAAAGGACCAAAGCACGGCCCCGCTCCGATTCCAGAAGAGGGAAAATGGGTAAAGGCTTATGACATCAAAGATATTTCCGGATTGACTCATGGTGTTGGCTGGTGTGCGCCGCAGCAGGGTACTTGTAAACTGACTCTTAATATTAAGGATGGTATTGTACAGGAAGCACTGGTAGAAACCATCGGCTGTTCCGGAATGACTCATTCTGCTGCTATGGCAGCAGAGATTCTTCCGGGAAAAACAATTCTGGAATGCCTGAATACCGATCTTGTATGCGATGCAATCAACGTTGCCATGCGGGAACTTTTCAAGCAAATTGTTTACGGCCGCAGCCAGACCGCATTTTCCGAGGGAGGGCTTCCCATCGGAGCGAGTCTGGAAGATCTGGGCAAAGGTCTGCGCAGCCAGGTTGGCACCATGTTCAGCACGAATGCAAAAGGCGTGCGCTATATGGAGATGACCGAAGGCTATGTGCTGAAGATGGCTCTGGATGAAAATGATGAAGTCATCGGCTACCAGTTCGTCAAAGTTGGAAAAATGCTGGAAGATATCCGCCACGGAAAATCGCCGGATCAGGCATACAAAGATAATATCGGACAATATGGACGTTTTGACGGCGCAGCCAGATATATTGATCCCCGCGAAGAATAAATCCGAGAGATAAAGGAGGACACAGCAAAATGGCCAATGATGTAACATTTGAAGGAAAAGAAAGAAGAATGGAAAAGATCAAGGTCTGCATGAAAAAATACGGGATTGAAAGTCTCGAAGCAGCCAAAGATCTTTGCCTTTCCAAAGGAATTGATGTTGATAAAATCGTAAAGGGCATTCAACCCATCGCGTTTGAAAATGCTTCGTGGGCATATACCCTTGGCACCGCGATCGCTTTAAAAGAAGGCGCAGCTTCTGCTTCTGATGCCGCTGAGAAAATCGGCGTTGGTCTGCAGGCCTTCTGCATTCCGGGTTCCGTTGCCGAAAACCGGAAAGTCGGATTGGGACACGGCAACCTCGGCGCCCGTCTTTTGCGGGACGAGACCCAGTGCTTTGCATTTCTTGCAGGACATGAGAGCTTTGCCGCAGCCGAAGGCGCTATCGGCATTGCGCGTACTGCAAACCGTGCCCGCAAAAAGCCGCTGCGCATTATCTTAAATGGTCTGGGAAAAGATGCCGCTTTTATTATTTCCAGAATTAATGGCTTTACCTATGTAAAAACCGAGTATGATCCCTATAATGACGAGCTCAAAGTCGTCGATACCCATGCCTATTCCGACGGCGACCGTGCTGCAGTCAAATGCTATGGCGCCAATGACGTTTTGGAAGGCGTAGCAATCATGAAACACGAGGGCGTTGATGTTTCCATCACCGGAAACTCTACTAACCCGGTTCGTTTTCAGCATTTGGTTGCCGGCACCTATAAAAAATGGGCCATTGAAAACGGCAAGCACTATTTTTCAGTTGCTTCCGGCGGTGGTACCGGCAGAACGCTTCATCCGGATAACGTCGGTGCAGGGCCTGCTTCTTACGGCTTAACCGATTCTATGGGCCGTATGCACGGCGACGCTCAATTTGCAGGTTCCTCCAGCGTCCCTGCTCACGTGGAAATGATGGGACTGATCGGAATGGGCAACAATCCAATGGTCGGTGCGACTGTTGCTTGTGCGGTTGCTGCTTATGAAGCACTCAAAGGCTAATCGCTGATTATTACTTATGAAAAGCCTCTGCGAAAAATTTCGCAGAGGCTTTTTTGTGATTAAAACACTAAAAAGGCCGCTTTCATTGCAGCGGGAGCGGCCTTTTGATTTATATCATTTTATTTTGTAAAACTGTCTATTACTTTCTGCACCTGAGCCGTATCATCGCAGCAAACATAAACAACATATTTTCCATAAGTTTTGATAAACGGCGATTTCAGCTTTGTGAGCTCTCCGGGTACATAGTTTGCAAACGCTTGCGTCTGATCTTTTACCCGCTGTTCTGCAGCACTCTGCACTGTTTTGGCGGCATTCTCGTCCTTGCATTCCCAAACGCCGATCTCTTCTGCGGTGGCGCCGGTCCCCACATAAACTTTTTGGCTGACAACCGTGGAATCGTCCAGCCCAAAGAGTTTAAACGCAGCTTTATCGTTTAGGGGCGAAAGCTGATCCTTAAACGTAACTTCAGAAGCCAACTTATCTGCTGTCACCGCAGCATCCAACTTTACTTCTTTTGCTCCGCATCCGCCCAGCAGCAGCAAAAATACGCAGCAAAGCAGTACAAATACCTTTTTCCCTTGAATCATAAAAACAGTCTCTCCCTTGATTTATGTTAACTCGAATCGATTATACCTCATGTTCGAAACAAAAGACAGTTACAAAATCATTTCAAAATTTTACAAAAAAATCGTCCACATTAAAAAATGCAGACGATCTAAAAACATTTAATTTAAAAGCGAATTTTTAAGCTTTGCCTGCGCAGCCCATCACGTCAGTAATCTTATGAGCCACCATATTCTTAACGGCTTCACGAGCAGGCGCAAGGTATTGGCGAGGATCAAAGTGATCGGGATGCTCTGCAAAATGCTGCCGGATGCAGGCGGTCATTGCAAGGCGGATATCGGAGTCAACGTTGATCTTGCAGACTGCCATCGCGGCGGCTTTTCTGAGTTCGCTTTCCGGAATTCCGATTGCGCCGGGCATATTTCCGCCATATTGGTTGATCAATTCAACGAATTTCTGCGGAACACTGGAAGCACCATGCAGAACAATCGGGAATCCAGGCAGCCGATCGCTGACTTCTTTCAGAATGTCAAGGCGCAGCTTTGGATTCTGGCCGGGTTTAAACTTATAAGCACCGTGGCTGGTTCCAATGGCAATCGCAAGGCTGTCTACACCGGTACGGGTAACAAAGTCCTGCACCTGATCGGGGTCGGTATACATTGCCTTATCTGCTTCAACCGAAACTTCATCTTCAACGCCGCCCAAAGTACCGAGTTCTGCTTCGACTGTTACATGATATTTATGTGCATATTCGACTACACGGCAAGCTTCTTCCACATTCTCTTCATAGGGTTTGGAAGAACCGTCATACATAACGGAGGTAAATCCGTCATCGACGCAGGCTTTGCACATTTCGAAAGAGGGACCGTGATCCAGATGCAGAGCAATCGGGATTTCCGGATGCTCAATGACAGCCGCCTCTACCAGTTTGACCAAATAGGTAGGGTTCGCATAAGCACGAGCTCCTTTGGAAACCTGTAGAATCACAGGTGATTTTAATTCACCTACTGCCTCGGTAATTCCCTGGATGATTTCCATATTGTTGACGTTAAACGCGCCGATTGCATAACCGCCATTATAAGCTTTTTTAAACATTTCCGTTGTGTTAACTAATGGCATGGATATCACTCTCCAATCCTTCGTTTTAAAATTTCTGTATTTGATTATAACGCATCTAAATAAAAAAAGAAACAAAAAGAACGTATTTTTAAAGTTTTCTTCCGGAACAAAACTTCTTCGAATCTGACAGCTTCAAAGAGTTTTTCTCCAAAAACAGTTCCGGATGCTGCCGGGAATAATAAAAGATATACTGTTGAGCAAGCCCTGCGCCTTGTCCGAAATCTTCCGGTTTCATTCCAGGAAAAAGTGTCTTCATCGCTCGTTTCATCCAAACATCCATCGGAAAAGCTTCCATTCGGTGCAATCCATAAAGCAAAACGCAGTCTGCTACTTTTGGCCCGACGCCGCAAATCGTCATCAGCTGTGTTTTTGCTTTTTCCAGCGGCATTTTCTGGAGAGAAACAGGATCAATCTCTCCTGCACAGACTTTTTGTGCAGCATCCAGAAGATAACGCGCACGAAATCCGCATCGAAGGCTCGAAAGATCTTCCGGCAAAAGGCCTAAAAGTTTTTGCGGTTCAGGGAACGCATATCCGTCATTAAATTTTTCTCCGAAATTTTCGCACAGCCGGGCAATAATCCCGCGAATTCTGGGAATATTGTTGTTTTGAGAAATAATAAAAGAAGCAAGCGCTTCCCAAAAATCCTGCCGCAAAATTCGGATGCCGGGCGCATACTGAACTGCTTCGCTTAAAACGGGGCTTATGCCGCTGAGCCTTTTTTGCAAAAAGCCATAATCGGTATCCAAATCAAAATAAGTTCGCCAGATCGGGTCATCTGTGAGAGATTTGTTCTCTTCCTGCCTGATAACACACTTTTTTCCAAATGCAATTCCAGAAAAAACGCCGTCTGGATTTTCCTCCCAGCGAAAGCATTGCCCACAGAATAACGTCTGCCGTAAATTGAGATCAGAAGCTGCCATCCGCTTTTCTCCTTTCGGTATGATTCTTAGAAAATCATACCATAAAAATACGGGAAGTTGAATCCCCTTTGCGGCAAAAATCCGCAAAAAATTACTATTTGTATACTAAAATACAGACAGTTGATTCCCCTTGTCAAAACCGTTGTTAACATAAAAAATTATCTCCACAAAATAAATTTTTAATTTTTCCCCCTATCTGAGCCACTTATCAACACTTTCAACAGGGTTTTCCACCGGTTTCACCCCGCTTTTCCTAAAAAATTATGTAAACGCATATAAATACAATTTGTATAATTCATAGATTCTTTGTTCTTTTTGAAGAAAGAGGGAGAAAGAAGTAGAAAGCGAGAATTTTGTAGAAAAAAAGTGCAAGGCTTGTCAACTTGTGCTATAATAAAGAAATTATTAGACATTATTAGATAAGGTAAAGGAGCGCCCATGAAAACGGATGCAAAACTAGAAATCGACAACAAAGATGATTCCAAAAAAGAAGGAATTATCGCCGGACGCAACGCAGTGAAAGAAGCGCTCAACAGCGGCCGTGAAATTGATACGCTGTTTGTTGTCCGCGGAGAACACAGCGGCAGTCTTGGTGCATTAATTGCCGAAGCAAAAAAGCGCGGTACCGTCATTAAGGAAGCAGACCCCAAAAAGCTCTCCTTTCTTTGTGGAGGATGTGCCCATCAGGGTGTTGTGGCAGTCGCTGCCGCTAAAGAATATGCTACACTTGACGATGTTTTTGCGCTGGCCAAATCCCGTAATGAACCGCCGTTTTTGATTGTGGCGGACGAGCTGGAAGATCCTCATAACCTGGGGGCAATCCTGCGGGTAGCGGAATGTGCAGGAGCCCATGGTGTTATTATTCCAAAACGCAGAAGTGTTGGTCTCTCTTATGCAGTCGGAAAAGCGAGCGCCGGTGCAATTGAATATGTACCGGTTGTACGCGTCAATAATCTTTCTGCCACTCTGGAAGAATTGAAAAGCCGCGGGTGCTGGCTCTATGGAGCTGATATGGGCGGCGAATCATGGTGTACCCTCGACTACCGCGGCCCATGCGCAGTTGTCATTGGAAGTGAAGGGTTCGGTATCGGAAGACTGGTACGGGAAAAATGTGACTTTATTGTCTCTCTTCCCATGAAAGGAAAAATTAACTCCCTCAACGCATCTGTTGCCTGCGGAATTATCTGTTATGAAGTTGCACGGCAGCGATCCGGCCTTAAATCCAAATAGAAAGTAGGGGATACGATGGACGAAAAGAAACAAAACCCAGGTTATTCCCTGGATGAAATTTTAGCAGAAACCGCGGCTAAAAAAGAAGCCGCCAAAAAATCGGCCTCTCCTGCTCCAAAAGCAGAAAGTCCGATTCATAAAACACCTGAAGAGATTTCCCGCAATCCTTATGCAAAGGAAAGTGAAAAGTCATCCTCTCAAAAGTTAGCACAGACACCTTTAAAAGCGCCTGTGGAAAAGCAGGATGAAACACAAAGCCAAAAAAAGAAAAAGAAAAAAAGTTCTAAGGACGACATCGCCGCCGGTGAAGATGATATTTATTATGGTCTAAAATTAAAATCCCGCGAAGAATATCAGCGGGAATATGAAGAAACCATGTCTTTTAAACCCATTCGTCCGGAAGAAAATCCAAAAGGCGCCACAGGCACTTTTTCTTATTTGTTCGATCCCAAGCGCAAAAAGGAGCGCGATCCCGAACTAGAAGAAAGATTCCGCAAACTTCATCAAGAACGCCGCAAACGGGTTGAAAAAGTCGTACAGGATCCTGAACAGGAAGATATTTTTTCCATTACCACCGCAATCAGCTTAAAAGAGATTCAGGAAGCTGCAGCTAAACGCGGTTCCAAAATGCAGTACAAACCCATTGAGGAAAAGGCTGCAAAAGCCAATTTAGCCTCCGCGGAAAAGTTGGTTTTTCACAAACCGACGATGCCCTTAACAACTTCTGGCGCTATTCAAAAACCAGTTCCGGTAAAAGAGCCCACGCTAACTCCCCCTCTGCCGCATAAAGAGTCTTCCGCGCCAAAGGTAGAAGAACCCGTCACGCGGCCAGAGCCTGTACGGGAAGAAGCCACTCCTCTCCTCGCCTCAGATTTTGCTGTTAAGCCTGTTAATAAAAAAGTTTCTTACCGGTGTCAAACCGCCCCCATTCATTTTATTGAAGTTGATGACCTCGCTTTTCCTTTAAAAGAGGCGGCAAAAACATATTCCAAGAATGGCATGCCGCAGGATGATGCCGTTGATTTTTTATCAGCCCGCAGAAAAGACTGGGAAAAGATTGAGCCAATCGAGCCTCTTAAGGAAGGAATCCCTGCTCCCGCGCCGACCCCGTCTGCTGAAGTTCCGAAAGAAAAACCGGCGCAGCAAAAATCGACGGAGCCTATCAAAGCGGATGGAAATCTGAACCCAACTTCTCTGCCGCCTAAAAAGCCGAAGAAAAAAAAACGCTCTCTTTTCTATTTTTCAGGCATGGACGAACCGGAAAATGATCCGTCGGAAGAAACGCCTCCTAAAGAGGCTGAAGAATTAGAGGATTACAGCAACAGTAATGATGCTCCTGCCGTTTTTCACGATTTAAATGCAAATTTAAGAAAACTTTCTCTGCGTTTGGGTGTGACCGGAATTTCTACCGTTCTGCTGCTGATCTTCGGTTGGCTGGGCGAATTTGGATTCTTTGGCTTCCAACGTCTGAACATTACTGTATACCTTATCTGTAATGTGATCTTTACTATGATCGCTTTCGTATTCTGCGGAGCAACCATCTGGAACGGACTAAAAGCGCTGTTCCGATTCCACGCCAATTCGGATAGTGCGGTTGCGATCGCCGCAATCGCCGCTCTTGTTCAATCCATTCTGGCATTTTTCATGCAGACACGTTTTTCCTCTGGCTCTCTTAATCTTTATGCAAGCGTAGCAACCGCTGCATTGTTCCTCAATACATTAGGAAAATTCAGCATGATCAAACGGATTAACAAGAACTTTCATTTTGTGGTTTCACCGGATAAAAAATACGCTGTAACGTTATTTGAAGACTATAATACTGGTCTGCAGTTAGCAGACGGTTGTACAATGGATACCCCAGTGATCGCTTATCAGACTGAAACCAATTTTCTATCGCATTTTCTCCGTCTTTCTTATGAAGACGATCCGAGTGACCGCGCCAATCAGACGATTGCGCCTGTTGCTTTTCTAGCTAGTTTGGTTCTTTGTATTATCACTTTAGTGCTGACGAAAGATGTCGCAAACGCATTTACTGCATTTGCTGCGGCAACGTGCATCACGACTCCTTTTATGAATCTGCTGACCGTAAATCTTCCGCTTGCAAGAATCAGCCGAATCGCCGCTCAGTGCGGCGGCATGGTGATCGGATTCCCTGCTGTTCAGCATTTCTGCGAATCAAATGCGGTGATGATGGATTCTCAGGATCTATTCCCCAAAAACACGGTCACTTTAAATGGAATCAAAACTTTCAAAAATGCTCCCATTGACGATTTTCTCATGGAGGCGGCAGCGCTGATGATTGCCGCTCATTCCCCACTTTCTTCTTTGTTTGATCAAGTGATTCATACACAGCACAAAAAGCTTCCGGAAGTTGAAAAAGTTTCTTATACAGACGGACAAGGCTTAAGCGGCTGGATCAACGGTCATCGGGTTTTTGTAGGGAACCGCGAACTGCTCTCTGCTCATAAAATTGAGCCACCTGAAGAAGCCATTGAGCAAAAATATATTCAGGGCGGGAAAAAGCTGGTTTATCTTGCAATCGGCGGAGAACTGATTGCCATGCTGATCATTACCTATAGCTGTGACCGCCGACGCCTTCAGGAATTGCGCCGGATGGAGAATAATGGCATCTCGTTGATTTTACGCAACTGCGATCCAAATATCACTCCAACTTTTCTCGCGGAACTTTTCGGCTTGGATCCACACGGAATCCGAGTCCTACCGGAACGGTTGGGGGCACTTTATGTCAGCCGTACCTGCGAGGCATGCAGCGAAAAACCGGCTATGATTGCCACCAAGGGACGTCCTACGGCATTGATGCGTCTGGTAACCGCCTGTGTGCGGGAACGAGGAAATATCTCCATTGCCATTGTCCTGCAAAATGTCGCTGTTGTACTCGGTTTCATCATGGTAGCACTGCTTACCTGTTATTCCGGTCTGCAGCAAATTTCCACCATGAGCCTGATTATTTATGAATTCTTCTGGGCAATGGTAATTTGGCTTGTTCCAAAACTGCGCAAGCCTTAAATCCTTTATGATCTAAACAATAGAAAGTCCCTGTGCTATTTTAAAATGGCACAGGGACTTTTTTAGCTTTTTTACATCTAAAAGTCTAGTTTTTCAAAAGTAGAAGTCGATTTTCGGTAAGCAATTCCTGTAAAAATTACATAAACCGCAACCCCGATCGCTAACATTACCAGCTTTTGGGGCAGATACATCGGATCTTTCGTATTTAGCTGATCGCGGAAAAATGGCACTGCAAAAACAAATGCCTCTAAAACTACCATGACTGCAAAAAATATGATACTGGAAACTGCAAAAGCTTTTCCCACTTTATCCGGATTTCGATAATAAAGCACAAAAAAGACAAGATTAAAAATTCCCATCAACAAAAATACATTTCCAAAAAGCGCTACATTTGCATCCATTCCCGCTTGATTGCCTTCTGGAATTAAGTAGTTTCTTAAAAACACAAACGGAATTGTCACTAAAACCTGCATCATCTGCAAAACGATTACAAACAAAAATCTTGCCTCCACAATCGATTTTTTTTGAATCGGCAGCAACAGCGAATATTCAATATCATGATTTTCCCGCCCACTCAGGCAATGGAAGAAGACAGCTAAGCAGGTATAAAAGAAGACGACTTCATAAGGATAATTCGGTATCAGCAACAATGTTGACAGCAGCAAAAACAAGGGTGCCGTGGGATGCAATGCAAGCTTGATCTCTTTATAAATCAAATTTTTCATGCGAATTCCCCCTTTTCCAAATGTACCATAATCGATTCTAAATCTGCCGGATAGTAATCAAAATTCCCCTGCGGCAGATGGTCTTTATAAAAGAGAGCACTGAATCCTTCTTTTTCACGCTTATATCCCGCAAGATACGGCTTTAATTGTTCTTTCATCTCTTGCGAAAAATTACAGAGAACAAATTGATTCTGGAATTCTTTTAGTTTCCCTCTTCCAATAATTTCGCCTTTTCTTAAGTAGAGAATCTCTTCTGCACATTTTTCCAAATCAGAGGTGATATGGGTCGAAAACAGAATCGTAACACCATCTTTTTCGATAAGATCCAAAAACACATCCAGCAGATCGTCTCTAGAAACCGGATCCAGACCACTGGTGGGTTCATCAAGAAGCAGCAGTTTTGCCCGATGAGAAAGTGCCAGTGCCAAAGAGTATTTTACTTTCATACCGGCCGAAAGGGAATCCGGCACTTTATCTTCATCCAGTTCAAAGCGTTCTAAATATTCTTTATAAGCCGCTTCATCCCACTGCGGATAAAATCTTTTCGTAACCGAAGTAATGGTACGCAGTTTCTTTTTCGGATAAAAAGAAATCCCCCCCGAAACAAAACCAATTTTCTGCTTGATCTCAAATTCATGTTCCTGAAAGGACTGTCCAAAAAACCGAATCTCCCCTTTGTCCGGATGAACAAAATTGAGCAGAGACTTTAGAGTTGTGGTTTTCCCCGCGCCATTTCTCCCGATAAATCCGGTAATAGCGCCCTCTTGCAGCTCAAAGCTAACATCTTTCAACGAAAAAGATGAATAAGATTTCGAAAGTCCCGAAACCGATAAAACTGACATTTCAATCTCCCCTTTCCTCCTTGGTATTACTTGTAATACTAATTGTACCCATGTTCTCTAAAAAGTCAAGAAAAAGCATCAGGCTTTTTCGACAAATTGATCTGTTTTTCGAATTGCTCCAACTTTGAGTGTGCAAAACAGCACAATGTCTTTTATTTTTTGTTTTTAGTTTTTTGATCAAAAATCATTTTATTCTCGTTTTGCATACCGAATTGAACATTTTATACAAAAATTCGTCTTTCCACTTCTTAAATTTGCCTTATTTGAAAAGATATTTGATGCTTTTCGAAAGAAAATCCTATAGATTCTGTCCACAATTCCAATTATACTATCCAATAGTAAGGCAGAGAAACATCGATATTTGTACAAAGGTACAAGTGGTTTCTCAAAAGCCAAAAGAAAAACAGGAGGTTTTTGTATGAAAAAGATTCTTGCAGTACTCATGGCAGCTGCCATGATTGCAGCCGCCACAACCGGCTGTGGTAGCAGCTCCAGCAGCTCAGCAGCTACATCCGGTGCGGCTTCCGGCGCCGCATCCACCGCCAGCGCAAAAGACGTTTACATCGGTTCTTGCATTTACAAATTCGATGATACGTTTATGACCGGCGTTCGTAATGCAATGACTGCACGCGCAACAGAATTGGGTGCAAAACTTGATCTGGTGGACTCCCAGAACAAACAAGCTACCCAGAGTGAACAGGTGGATACCTACATCACTAAGGGCGTTAATGCACTGGCCATCAACCCGGTTGATCTGACCGCCGCTGCTCCTTTGATTGAAAAAGCAAAAGCTGCCAGCCTGCCAATCGTGTTCTTAAACCGTCAGCCTTCCGATACCGATATTGCTTCTTATGACAAAGCATATTATGTCGGTGCAGATGCAAAACAGTCCGGCACCATGTCTGGTGAAATTATTGCCGATTACTTTAAGGCACATAAAGACGCTGATAAAAATAAAGACGGCAAGATTCAGTATGTAATGCTCCAGGGCGAACCCGGACATCAGGATGCAACCCTTCGTTCTCAGGCTGCTCCGGCTGCTATCGAAGCTGCTGGATTCCAGACTGAGGCTCTTGCAAAAGATACCGCAATGTGGGATAAAGCACAGGCAACAAACCTGATGAACACTTGGATTACCTCTGTTGGTCTTGATAAGATCGAAGCAATCCTTGCAAACAACGATGATATGGCACTGGGCGCAATCGAAGCTTTGAAAGCACAGGGCTACAACACCGGCGACAGCTCCAAGTACATCCCGGTTGTCGGCGTCGACGCAACTGCTCCTGCTCTGGAAGCAATGAAAGACGGTTCCATGCTGGGCACCGTTCTGAATGATGCAAAGAACCAGGCAAAAGCAACTGTTAACATTGCTGCTGCTGCTGCACAGGGTAAACCGATCAACGAAGAAAACGTTGGCTACAAACTTTATGACGCTACCGGAAAAGAGCAGGCAGATGGACATTACGTTTGGATTAACTACGTAAAGGTTACTACTGACAACTACAAAGATTACATCTAACTTTCAGTGATTGACTGAATTTTCTATCTAAGTCTGTCCACGGGGAACGCGAAAGCAGGCGCTTTCCGTTCCCCGTTATTTTATAAGAAAAGGAGGATCGCTGATGGGTGAATATGTATTGGAAATGAACAATATCACCAAAGAGTTCCCCGGAGTAAAGGCGTTGGACAACGTCAGTTTAAAAGTCCGTCCCGGCAGTGTACATGCACTGATGGGAGAAAACGGAGCCGGAAAATCCACCTTGATGAAATGCCTATTTGGCATCTATGCAGAAGACAGCGGAGAGATCATTCTAGACGGAAAGCCTCAGAAGATCAACAGTTCCAAGCAGGCACTTGATCTCGGGATTTCCATGATCCACCAGGAGCTGCATCCAATAAGGTTTCGGCCGGTCATGGAAAACATCTGGCTGGGACGCTTCCCAAAAAGAGGACCTGCGGTTGATCATAAAGTCATGTATGAAAAGACCAAGGAACTTTTTAAAGAAGTGGATCTGGATGTAAACCCCAAAACCTTGGCGGGAAATCTTTCTGCTTCAACACTTCAGTTGGTTGAAATTGCAAAGGCAGTCAGTTATAATTCAAAGATCATCATCATGGATGAACCCACTTCCTCCTTAACGGAGAACGAAACGGCACATTTGTTTAAGATCATTAAAAAGCTTCAATCGGAAGGGCGCGCGATCATCTATATCTCGCACAAAATGGAAGAAATTTTAAAAATTTCCGACGAAGTAACCATTATGCGAGACGGTCAATGCGTTGGTACTTGGCCGGCAAACGAGCTAACCACTGACCTGATTATCAGCCGAATGGTCGGTCGTGATATGACCAATCGTTTTCCACCTAAGGAGTATACTCCGGGTACAGATGTTGTTTTTAAAGTCGATGATATCTGCTCCCCTCTGCCGCGCTCGTTTCAACATGTCAGTTTCGAAGTTCATCGCGGTGAAATCTTTGGGATCGGCGGCCTTGTTGGCGCACAACGTACCGAGACCGTAGAGGCAATTTTTGGACTGCGTCAGATTGCTTCCGGAACGATTTACAAAGACGGCAAAGAGATCAAAATTAAAAGTCCGCGAGACGCCATGAAGCACGGATTTGCACTTCTGACAGAAGAGCGCCGCGCTACCGGAATTTTCCCCACTCTTTCGGTATTGGACAATACTGTAATTGCTACAGAAAATGAAGGGAAATTGGTTCATCACAGCATAATTAACGATTTCGCACGCAAAAAAGCTGCAACGGACAGTAATGCTTCTATGCGTACAAAAACCCCAAGCATGGCGGAACAGATGCAGAATCTCTCCGGCGGAAACCAGCAGAAAGTTCTGATAGCCCGGTGGCTTCTGACCGATCCGGATATTCTGTTTTTGGATGAGCCTACTCGAGGAATCGACGTCGGTGCAAAATACGAAATTTACACAATTATGCAGCAGTTAATTAAAGAAGGAAAATCGGTAATCATGATCTCCTCTGAAATGCCGGAGTTGCTTGGTATGTCCGACCGGGTCATGGTTATGTGCGAAGGGCGTGTAACAGGAATTGTGGATGCCAATGAATGCGATTCCGTAAAAGTAATGGAACTCGCAACAAAGTTCATGTAAAATTTCTGTGATTTTCTATCGCACAAAATGGAAAGGGAAGTGAGGTCCAATATGGGAGCAACCGCGAAAGCCACGAACACAATCACTCGCAAAAAATATGCAACGATTTTTGCGTTAATAGGTGCTGCACTGATTCTAATTTCTATCATTGTTGCAGTCGCCGCGCCAAAAGATCAAGTTTATGATCTTTGGATGTACATTTTGCTAGTTGGCATTGCCACCGGCGCATATGGAATTTCTCAGCTGCTGCGAAAAGAGCAGCACAGTGTTCCTGTTGAATTCTCCAGATCAAACGCAAAAACATTTTTGACAAATAATGCGATTATGATTGCTCTTCTGGCACTAGTCGTATTTATCATGATCAAGGAACCTCGTTTCATGAAATATCAGGTTTTGCTTGATATCATGACACAGGCTTCCCCCCGTCTGATCATCGCATTAGGCATCTGCTTTACACTGTTAATTGCAGGTACCGACCTTTCTGCAGGCCGTATGGTTGGTTTAGCTGCTGTGCTTTCCACCTCGATGCTGCAGACCGCAACTTATGCAAATCGCTTTTTCCCGAACCTGCCGGCGCTCCCGGTTATCGTACCAATTTTAGCTGCGGTAGCTGCCTGCGTTCTGTTCGGTGTTTTAAACGGATTTCTTGTTGCAAAATTCGATATGCACCCCTTCATTGCAACACTAGCTACCCAGGTTATGATCTATGGTGCATGCAGCCTTTATTTCGATATGCCGCCGAATAACTCTCAGCCAATCGGTGGTGTTCGTCCGGACTTTACTGTAATCGGCCAGAAAAAGATCTTCCAAAATATTGGTGGAAGTACCTTTGTCGGGATTTCAGTACTGATTCCGATCGCACTGATTACCTGTATAATCATTTGGTTCGTTCTAAACAAAACAGTATTTGGCAAAAACGTTTATGCAGTCGGCGGCAACCGTGAAGCCGCTGTCGTTTCCGGCGTAAATGTTTTTAAAACCATTATGCTGATCTTCATTCTGGCTGCATTCCTCTATGGCATTGCAGGCGTT
>DHOF01000134.1:0-4641 GCA_002411615.1 Ruminococcaceae bacterium UBA5397 | reverse complement strand
TTGGATGCAATCGCCGCCTGCGTGGTTGGCGGCGTATCCCTAAACGGCGGCATCGGTAAAATCGGCGGCATTGTCTCCGGCGTTCTGATCTTCACCGTTATTCAATATGGCCTTCAGTTCATCGGTGTCAGCCCTATGTGGCAGCAAGTAATCAAAGGCATTATCATTGCTGTTGCTGTCGCAATCGATATGGGCAAATACCGCAGAAGATAATCTTTTCCTCTTTTTCAAAAATTTCTTAAAAGGCGAAGCTTTGGCTTCGTCTTTTTCTTTTTTTCCTATGAATTCACAAGAAAAGCTATAGTTGCAGAAAGGAAAGACTAATGATAAAATAAAGAGAAATAAACTTTTTTGACTGAATTTTTTATACATTATTAGGAGACTGGAAATGTCGTATTATCGTATTATCCTTGCGGATGATGAAGAAGAAATCAGGGAAGGCATTATTCGGAAAATTGCATGGCAGTCTCTTGGATTTGAGATCGCCGGCGCAGCAGAGAATGGCCTGGAAGCATTGGAAATGGCGGAGCGACTTCATCCTGATGTTATTTTAACAGATATTCGTATGCCTTTTATGAGCGGATTGGAGATGGCTGCTAAAGCGGCAGCTTTGCTTCCTTCTGTCAAATTTATCATTCTGTCCGGTTATGATGACTTTGAATACGCACAAAAAGCGATTCAGCTAAACGTAGTGGAATATCTTTTAAAGCCGGTAAACGCGGCCGACCTTACAAAAGTTTTACAGCGCTTAAAAATTCGTCTGGATGAAGAATCCGCAAGCCGGCGGGATGTAGAGGCGCTGCGCCGCCACTATGAAGAGAGCCTTCCGGTCATTAAGGAACAGTTTCTTGTGAGCCTTTTGGAAGGCCGCATTTCGAAATCACGGCTTCAATCGCAGGCAAAGTTGTTTCAGCTTTCTACCGACCGCTCCTGCTGGTCCGTCGGTCTGATTCATGCTGACCTCAATTCTCACCATACAGAAAACAGTATTCCTCCTGCACTGCATGGAAAAGAGGAATTGGTTCCAATTTCGTTGCTGCGTACCGCCGAAGAAATTTTGGGCTCCTATTGTCAATTTCAATCTTTTCTTTATTCTGAAGATGTGGCCCTGCTCTTTGATTTTTCCGAACCCGGTTCCATCGGAATTGCCGTCAGCCGATTAAATGAAATCTGCAAAAGAGGCGAATCGATTCTGGGCATGCGAATTTTTGCCGGAATTGGGAATCCCTATAGCCTTTCCAACCTCCATTTTTCTTATCGGGAAGCTCAAAATGCTTTGGATTATGGCTGCATTCACGGATACAGCCGTGCAAATTATATTAAGGACGTAGAACCGAATACTTCCATTCAACTGCAATTCGGCGAAGAAGAAGAGCGCACTGTGATCAGTGCTATCAAGCTTGGCGGTGAAAATGAAATCCGCCAGGTTCTCAATCATTTGTTTGCCAAGCTGGAAAATCAGCCGCTCTCAATGACACAGTATCAGATTTACATCATGGAAGTCATCACGACTCTCATGAAAATCACACACGATTACGCCATCTCTCCAGAAGATATTTTCGGAAAAGATATGGACTTTCTGAATGCGCTTTCTTCTCTTCATACCCCCGCGGCAATGAAAAGCTGGTTAACAGAACACTGTTTAACGCTCAGCGCCTGCATTAAGCGGGAACGTGTCGATTCTTCGAAGCTTTTGGCACAGAATGCCCAGCAGTTTATCCAGGAGCATTACAGCAATCCTTCCATTTCTGTGGAAACCCTTTGCTCTTTCCTGCATGTGAGTCCCGCTTATTTTTCAACAGTTTTTAAACGCGAAACAGAACAGAGCTTTGTTTCCTACCTAACTGATGTCCGGCTTCAAAACGCACTCAATCTTCTCGATACGACCAATGACAAGACTTATATGATTGCGGAAAAAGTTGGCTATACGGAATCAAACTATTTTAGTTATGTCTTTAAAAAACGTTTTGGGGTTTCTCCTTCCAAGTATCGTTCCAATGAGGAACATTCTTCGAATAATCGGAGTCCTGAATGATGAAACAGCGTCTACACAACCTACTCGATAAATTTGGACATCTTTTAAAAAAGCGAAGCCTTCAGTTTACGCTCTCGCTCACTTTTACTTTGGTTGCGATTGCAGGCATGATCGTTGTGACCCTGACTCTTTCTACCCGCTTTACAAAAACCAATAAAAAAATGATTTCTGAAGATAATCAGCGGGTTTTAAGCGGAATCAACCTAAATCTTGATAATTATCTGCACAACATTATGCGCATTTCCGATTCCATGTACTACCGTGTAATCAAAAGCGCAAATTTGGATACGGCTTCCGATATGGACACCGTCAATAAGGACATGACGCTTTTCTACAACACTTACAGCGACCTTCTGGTTTCCGTTTCTCTTTTTTCCGATGATGGTACTGTTCTCTCCTCCGAGCCATTACAGCAGTTAAAAAGCAATGTCAACGTGAAAGATCAGGACTGGTTTCAAAGCGCTAAGGAAAAAATTGAAAATGTACATTTTTCAGTACCGCATGTACAGAATCTTTTTGTGGATTCCAATGATCCTTATCAATGGGTTGTCTCTCTTAGCCGTTCGGTAGAATTGACCCGCAGCGGTTCTATTTATCACGGTGTTCTGCTGGTCGACATGAATTTCAGTGGAATTGAACAAATCTGCAAAAATGCAGATTTAGGAGAATCGGGCTATATTTACTTAATCAGCAATGACGGCGAGATCATCTATCACCCCCGCCAACAGCTGATTTATTCCAACCTGATTCACGAAAACAATTTGGCCGCCGCGACTTACAGTGACGGAAACCATACCGAAATTTTTGAAAATGAAGAGCGCATGGTCTCGGTAAAAACGGTTGGCTATACCGGCTGGAAAATCGTCGGTGTTGTTCCAATAAAAGATATCACCGCCAATTATACGGAACTGCAAACTTATATCTGGTTTTTCGCATTCTTTACTATTTTTCTGCTGGCTTCTGCAAACTTGTTTTTATCCTCCAGAATTGCAAACCCGATCAAAGAATTGGAACAATCCGTCCGGGAACTGGAAAAAGGAAATCTTTCCGCACCGATTTCTATCGGAGGTTCCTACGAAGTACGCCATCTAGGCTCCGCGCTTCGTTCCATGGCAGAACAGATGCGAAAGCTGATGGACGACATCGTTGCAGAACAGGAAAGCAAACGTAAAAGTGAAATGGACGCGCTGCAGGCACAGATCAATCCGCATTTCCTTTATAACACCCTGGATTCCATTGTCTGGATGATCGAAAACGAGCACTACGATGGTGCGATTGAAATGGTCACCGCACTTGCCAAGCTGTTTCGCATCAGCCTCTCCAAAGGAAAAACGGTGATTTCGGTAAAGGACGAACTGGAGCATGTTCGTAATTATTTGACTATTCAGAAAACGCGCTACAAAAATAAATTTATCTACACGATGGAGGCAGAACCCGAAGTTCTTCCCTGTGCAACTATCAAGCTGATCGTTCAGCCTCTCGTCGAAAATGCAATTTATCACGGCATGGATTTTATGGACGGCGACGGTGAAATTCATATTCGGGCTTACCGAAAAGGAAATGATCTCTTTATTGATGTTGTGGATAACGGGCCAGGCATGCCCCCGGAACAGGCACAATCACTCCTTTTGGAAAACTCCCAAAAGCCAAAGGCAGGGAATGGTTCCGGTGTTGGCTTAAGAAACGTCAATGAGCGGATTCAGCTCTATTTCGGAAAAGAATATGGCTTAAAAATTCTGAGTCAACCAGACGAAGGAACCCTCGCAAGAATTCATCTTCCCATGAAAACTATCGCCGAAGTGACCGGAAAGGGGGGCGTTCCCGTTTGAAAAAGCATCGTAGCCTGATCGTTTTTTCAGTCATCCTCATTTTTTTTCTGATCTTTCTCGCCATTATTTCCCAAGGCATCACTTTTTCTCAGACCCAACCGCAGATTCGAAAAGTCTCTTTTCTTGCAGGTGGAAAAAAAGGAGAAACTTGGTCCAAAATGGAGCAGGGAATTACGCAGGCGGCATCTGATTATAAAGTAGAACTCACCCCCGTTTATCTTTCCAAAGAGAATGATGCACAGGAACAAATTCAAATGCTGGAACGTGAAGTAGAAAACGGTGCAGATGCCATTGTGATCGCCCCCGTTAATTCGGAAGATCTGGAGGAACCAATTCGAAAAGCTTCCCGTTCGGTTCCCGTCATCACGATTGATTCCGAAATTGCGGGCGCTGACGATATCCCTTATATCTGCTGTGATAATATTGCTTTAGGGGAAACATTATCGGAACGAATGCTGAATGATCCGGCCAAAACCGAAAAACCGATTGCACTTGTAAACCGCAGCCTTTCCAGAACCAGTTGTGCTGAACGTTATGAGGGGGCTAAATCGAAGCTGCAGGAAGAAAACGTTTCCTTTGTGGAATGGCCTCTTCCAGAAGATTCTACCGAAGCTTATAATCAGCTGCTTTCCCTTTTGCACGGGTCGTCTGTTAGTAAAGTCGCTGCATTTGACAGCGACACATCTGAACTCGTCGCCAAAGCAGAGCAGGAGCTATCCCCCTCCGGCGTTACCTCTGTACAAATTTTTGGTGTCGGTTCCACCCATCAGGTAGTCT
>DHOF01000127.1 GCA_002411615.1 Ruminococcaceae bacterium UBA5397 | reverse complement strand
GATTTTAAGTCCCTTGTGTCTGCCGATTCCACCACAGCGGCATATTTTATATTCATTAGTTTTACTATGGCGGCAAATATGAAAATATTATAGCATAGCTTTCATTTAAAATCAATTCATTCTTGCATTTTTTTGAAGGCTCTTCTTAGATTCAAAGAAGAATGAGCATAAAAATTTTCAAATGACCAAATTTGATTTCTGGTTCATGTACGTGTTGGTATTTTTTAATTTAAGAGAACGAAAAGGATCGTTCATTTTCGCCAATGTTTCTAAAAGTTATTTGCTGAGATTTTTTTCAATCGTCCCTTTTTGCTGTTCGCTCAAGATCCGTTCGGCTGCAACCCTGCGCGCATCCGCCTCAATCGAAAGATCCATTGCAAGCTTTGTTAGTGTCGAATCTCCTTCTTTGGCAGCGCTATCAACTCTTTTGCACACTTCTTCAATTGACGTTTTCTGTGCTTTGCAAAAAGCATCATAAAGCTCACTTTCATTTTGCGTATCAAGTGAGGTCTTTAAAAGGGCATGAATATCCTGCAGGGAAAGAACCTGCTTTAAAAGACAGACAATTGTCAAAAGGGCAAGGTGAGAACGATTATATTTTTTAGATTCTGGGCGCGGTAAAACACCCGCTTTTACATAGTTGTTAATCATGCTCGAAGAAAGCAGTCCTGCATGTTCATCCCGTTCAAATAGAGAAAGTTGTTTTTCCATAAAAGTAAGGACTTGATCCATATAGAGATAAATTTCAGGAAGTCGATCCCATGAGACGGCTTGATAATTTTCAATTTTTTGAGACCATTCAGAAATTCGCTCGATTGGTTTGCTCATTTATGTTTCCTCCTCTATGATTGGATTTTTCTAATATATTGACTGGGTGGAAATCCCATATGCTTTTTAAAAACCCGGGAAAAGTACAGCGGATCAGAAAACCCAGCAGAATACGCAGCTTCTCCCACGCTTAACTTTTTCTCTTTTAAGAAAAAAATTGCTTTTTGCAGGCGATAATGGGTCAAATATTCATTGGGTGGCATTTTCAGGTATTGGACAAAGAGCCGATAAAGATGACTGCGGGAAATTTCTGCGCTTGTTGCAATCTGGCCGATTCCAATCGGCATAGAATAGCTGCGGTCAATAAAGCGCATTGCCTTCTGAACGTAATGAAATCCGGTTTCACAGGTGTCTGCTTTTTTCCCAAAGTGATCCATTAAATAGGATAAAAACCACAGAAGGCAACTTTCCATCTTGGCTTCGGCACTGTCTCCAGACCCCGAAACTGAAATGATTTTCGTGATCAGATCTTTACAGGGATTTTCTTTCCCACAATCAAAAACAGGGGCTCCACCCAGAAGACCGGTCTGCTCCATTAAATGGGGAGCATCGCTTCCGTTAAAGCCAACCCAGCAGTATTCCCATGGAAAATCCGAATCGGCACGGTAAGAAGCAATTACGTTTGGCTTTACCAGAAATACTTGTCCGGCAGAAAGGTGCCAACTCTTTCCCTCAGCAGAAAAAGTACCGTGTCCACTGACAATATAATGGATTAAATAGTGGTCACGAATGGCAGGTCCCCAAGAATGATTGGGGGCACAGCGCTGAATTCCACAGCTGTAAACGGCAAGCCCTAAATTATATTTGTTGCCTTTAAATGAATGACGAAATTCATCACTTGTCATTTTTAAAACTGCCTTTCATGGTTTTATAAATTTTATTATAGCATTTTTTTAAAAAGAATCAATCCAAAATAGACGATTTTACTTTAAGGGGAGAGAAAGGCCGCTTTCGGACATTAAAATAGAATGTCATTGAAATCATTTGTGGAATCGGTTATAATAAATGCGGTTCTTTTTTTAATCACAACACAGAAAATGAATTTGCCTAACAGTATTTTGGAAGGTAAAAGTGTATGAGATTAGAATCATCAGTAAATGACAATCAGATTGCAGTTACCGTTTTATGAACTGGGATCGTGATTGTTTTTGCTGTTCTGGTCCTTTTACTCTTAGTGATGAGAGCGTATTCAAGCGTACAGAAGCTTAAACAAAATTGTAGGATTTGCAAAAAGCCAAAAAAGAGTTCCATTCAAAAGGGAAAGGGGGAACCATCCGTGGCAGTTCAGAACATAAGTCGTTCAGCAGAACTGCAGAAATCCAAAAGAAGCCAGGCAGAACATAAGAGCCGTCGTCCACGTTCAGCATGGGTTCAGGCGGGTGCTTTTCAAAATACGCGTCCATTTTGATATTTGAGAGACCTTGTTTCTATCATAAAGAAAGGTCGGTTGTATGGGAGTTTTACAGGGCCTGTGGAATTCAATTCAAAGGATTCTCAGCTCTTCCGGATTTGCTTCTAATGATTGGAAAAATTACATAATGGTTGGGATTGCCTGCGTATTACTTTATTTTGCAGCAGCAAAACAGTTTGAACCTTTGCTGCTTTTCCCTGTTGCATTTGGAATGCTTTTAGTCAATGTATTTCCTGCAATTATGGCAGCGCCTTCTTTAGAAATGCAGCCGTTGATGCAATATATGGCGGCACATCCTGGGGTCCAAGTCATGGATCCGATCATTACAATGAATGGTGCAGAATATGTACAGGTATCTCAGGCGGGGGGCTTATTTTACTATCTTTATCAAGGGGTAAAGCTTGGCATCTATCCGCCGCTGATTTTTTTCTGCATGGGTGCTATGACGGATTTTGGACCACTGATTGCGAATCCCAAAAGCCTTATTTTGGGAGCTGCAGCACAGCTTGGTGTTTTTTTAACCTTTATTGGAGCTGTGTTAATTGGAAATCTTGGAATTCCGGGTCTTTCATTTACACTCCGTCAAGCTAGTTCCATTGGAATGATTGGAGCAGCAGACGGTTCAACCGCAGTCTTTGTGGCCAATCGATTAGCACCCGAGCTTTTGGGATCGATTGCGGTTGTCGCTTATTTTTATATAGCGTTGCTTCCGGTTATTCAGCCACCGATTATGCGTGCCCTGACAACGAAAAAAGAGCGCATGATTGTAATGACGCAGCTAAAACCTGTTTCTAGATTGGAAAAAACATTGTTTCCAATTATTATTACAATTTTGGCTGCACTGCTTTTGCCGGATGCGGCTCCGTTGGTTGGAATGCTGATGCTTGGAAATTTGGTGCGTGAATTCAGTGCGGTCGTGCGGCTGCCCGATACGATTCAGAAGGCGTTGATGACTATTCTAGTCGTACTTTTAGGTGTCACAGTTGGCGCGACAGCTACCGGGAAAGCCTTTTTGAATGTACAGACACTAGGCATTATTTTGCTGGGACTGATAGCCATTTGCATTGGAACAGCCGGAGGAATCCTTTTTGGGAAGATTCTGTGTCAGGCAACGCACGGAAAAATCAATCCTTTAATTGGTTCGGCAGGCGTATCAGCCGTACCAATGGCAGCGCGTGTTTCACAGAAAGTGGGTCAGGAGGAGAATCCTGCGAACTTCCTTTTGGTACATGCCATGGGGCCGAACATAGCTGGAATTATTTATTCTGCAGTGGTAGCAGGGACCTTTTTAAGTATTCTTGGATGATTATATGATTATACAGAGAGAAAGGCTCGCACACGCCATGCGTGCGGGCCTTTCATTCGCGGAGGGATTCTATGAATAAAAGTAGGGCTCAATTAAGAAAAGAATTTTTGGAAAAACAGTTTTCAAGGATGAATGATCGACAAAAAGAAGCGGTCTTTTGCGTAAAAGGACCACTCTTGATTCTGGCGGGAGCAGGCAGCGGAAAGACGACTGTTTTGGTTAATCGAATCGCTAATTTGATTCGGTTTGGAAACGCATATTGCAGTGATTGGTTTCAGCAGTCTTTTACAGAAGAAGAGGAGCGAACGCTTGCTTCTGCACTAGAAAACGGAGAAGAGGTTCCGCAGATAATCCAGTCTCATTTGGCGGTTGAATCATGCTATCCGTATCAGATTTTGGCAATTACGTTTACAAATAAAGCCGCAGGGGAACTCAAAAACAGGCTGATGTCTATGCTTGGAGAAGACGGAAATGAAATTTGGGCCAGCACGTTTCATTCAACCTGTGCGAGGATTTTGCGCCGTTATGGCGATAAAATCGGATATAGTAATCATTTTACGATTTATGATACCGACGACAGCAAACGTCTGATGAAAGAGTGCCTGAAAGAGCTTCATATTGATGAGAAAATTCTTCCGATTAAGTCAGTCCTCAATCAGATTTCTCATGCAAAGGACAGCGTGATTCCTCCTGAGGATTATTTGAAGGCTGCCGGAAACGATAATCGTCTGCTTTCTATCGGAAAGGCGTATGAACTTTATCAACGCCGTTTGAAGGAAGCAAATGCGATGGATTTTGATGATTTGATTTGTAATGCTGTCAAATTGTTTTCGGAACATTCGGATGTCCTGGAATATTATCAGAATAAGTTTCGTTATATCATGGTGGATGAGTATCAGGATACGAACCATGCGCAGTACTTATTGATAAAATTGCTTGCGCAAAAGAATCAAAATCTCTGTGTGGTTGGCGATGATGATCAGAGCATTTATAAATTTCGCGGCGCTACCATCGAAAACATTATGAGCTTTGAAAAGACTTTTCCAAACGCCAAGGTGATTCGTTTGGAACAGAATTATCGCTCTACACAGACTATTTTAAATGCGGCAAATGCTGTTATTTCGAATAATACCGAAAGAAAAGGAAAAACACTTTGGACGAATAATCCTGTTGGAAGTCTAGTCCATGTGCATTCCGCTTTAAGTGAGCAGGATGAGGCGGATTACATTTCAAAAGAGATTTTGGACGGTGTTGCAAAAGAAAGAAAATTCAGCGATTATGCGATTCTTTATCGCATGAACTCGCAGTCCAGCTCGTTGGAACGTCATTTTGTAAAATCGGGAATTCCTTACCGTATTATCGGCGGACTCCGCTTCTATGAGCGTAAGGAAATTCGTGATATGATTTCTTACTTAAGTGTAATCAATAACCCAAATGATGAAATTCGTCTAAGAAGAATTATTAATCAGCCAAAACGCAGCATTGGAGATAAAACAATTGCACAGGCGGCTGAGATTGCGGCTGCATTGGATCAATCCCTGTTTTCAGTGATTTCTAATGCGGATCAGTATCCTTCTTTAAGCAGATCGGCTCCGAAACTTCAGCAGTTTTCCGCCATGATGAATGAACTGATCCAGGCGGCGAAAGACCCCCAGATTGGTCTGAAAGAACTTTATGA
>DHOF01000148.1:743-5830 GCA_002411615.1 Ruminococcaceae bacterium UBA5397 | reverse complement strand
ATTTTTCTATTTAATTTTCATTTAGCAATTTTAAGAAGTCATCCTCCGAGAGAATCGGAACGTTAAGTTTCTGTGCCTTTTGCAGTTTACTGCCGGCTTCCTCTCCGGCAAGCACATAACTTGTTTTTTTCGAAACACTTCCACTGACCTTTCCGCCAAATTTCTCAATGACGGCGGAAGCTTCTGAACGACTCATCGTCGGAAGGGTTCCGGTGAGTACAAAGGTTTTTCCTGCAAAGCGTGTATCCTGCACCTCTCTATGAGAAGTCATATTCACGTTCGCATCAGAAAGGTGTCCGATCAACTCTCCGGTTGCAGGAAGATCAAAAAATTCTCGGATACTCTCTGCCATAATTTCTCCGAATCCTTCAATCGAAGCAATTGTTTCCTCAGACGCTTCAAAAATTTCTTGGATATTCGAAAAACGCCCCGCCAAAAGCTTTGCGGCTTTTTGACCAACGTGCGGAATTCCCAATCCGTAAAGAAGGCGTGATAAATCGTTTCCCTTGGAACGCTCGATGGCAGAAAGAAGATTCTGCGCGGATTTTTTTCCCATTCGTTCCAAGCTCAGGAGCTGCGGTTCGGTGAGGTGATAAAGATCAGCTGGAGAACGCACCAGTTCTTTTCCGATCAGCTGATCGATTACAGCCGGCCCCATTCCATCAATATCCATCGCGTCCCTGCTGGTAAAATGGATCAGGTGTCTGGTAAGCTGCGCCGGACAATCCGCGTTGGTACAGCGCAGCGCAGCTTCTCCTTCTTCCCGTACTACCGGACTGCCGCAGGAAGGACAAATCTTCGGCAGAAAATATGGTTCGGAATTTTCCGCATGAGAGATCACCCTGACAATTTCCGGAATGATCTCTCCGGCCTTTCGCAGACAGACCCGATCTCCTACCCGAATATCCTTTTCAGAAATGAAGTCCTGATTATGAAGCGTTGCACGGCTGACGGTCGTTCCCGCCAAAGTAATCGGTTCAAAGACGCCGGTAGGTGTCAAAACGCCAGTCCGTCCGACGTTTACTTCAATGGAAAGGAGTTTTGTTTCTTTTTCTTCCGGCGGATATTTAAATGCTTCTGCCCACTTTGGAAACTTTGCGGTACTGCCCAGCGATGCACGCTGCGCAAAATCATTCACTTTGACGACAGCGCCGTCAATCGAATAATCAAATTCTCCGCGTCTTTCACCGATTTCCCGAATATGTGCGATTGCTTCTTCGATATTCCCACAGACCTTATAAAACGGCGAAACGGTAAACCCCAGTCCTCTTAAATATTCCAACGATTCATTATGGCAGGAAAGCGTTTTGCCGGAAACCTGCTGAACATTAAAAACAAAAATATCAAGGACGCGGGAAGCAGTGATTTTTGAATCTTTTTGCCGCAGAGAGCCCGCCGCTGCATTGCGCGGATTTTTAAATGGTTTTTCTCCATTCAGTTCCTGACGGGCACAAAGCTGCCAGAAACTCTGATGAGACATATAAACCTCTCCGCGGACTTCCAGATAAGGAACCGGCTCTTTGAGCGTCTTTGGAATGGTCCGAATCGTTCTCAGGTTTTCAGTGACATCTTCTCCGACTGTTCCATCCCCGCGGGTCGAACCGCGAAAGAATTTTCCATCTCGATATTCAAGAGAAACCGAAAGACCATCAAACTTCGGCTCCACCACATAGGTTACTTCCGGAACGGTTTCTCTTACACGACGGTCAAAATCACGCATTTCTTCCTCAGAAAAAGAATCGTGAAGGCTCTCCATCACCACTTCGTGCGTTACTTTCTGAAACGTATTCAAAGCTGGCCCGCCGACTCTGCGAGTTGGGGAATCTAACGTACGCAAATCTGTAAATTCCCGTTCTAGACTTTCAAGTTCACGATAGAGCATATCATATTCATAATCGTCAATTTCCGGTGCATCTTCTACATAATACTTGCGATTATGATAATTGATCTGTTCTCTCAATTCCCGAATTCTTTTTTCTGCTTCCTCCCGTTGCACAGAAAGCACCTCCGTCATTTTATTTTCCGTTTGCCATAAATACCGGTACTTCGCCTACAATGACAGTTTCTGCTACAGGAACATCTGTAGAAAAGTCAGTGGTAGAATCGACTCCCGGCAGATAAGCATATAATTGCGCATTTAATTCCAGATCAATTTGCTGACGTGTCTGGTTTACTCCGGCGTCTTCAAAAACATTATGGAATTCTGCCGTAACGTTGCCGCTCAAAGTAACCCGCAGAGGAATCCCCGGCCCACGCCCGTGGAATAATTCTCCACCGAGCAGCGTTCCCAGAGGGACTGTCAGGTCTTCGTTGCCCTGACTAGTGAGAGTATCTTGGACCGCTTCGACCAAATGAGATTTTAGTTCATTCATCTTTACGACATTACTACTAATGGAAAGCACCTTTCCATTAGTATCCCGCTGGATTACCGCAAAATCACCATAGGAAACGCCACTGCTCTCAAGCTCTTTCTCAACAGCGTCACTAACCATCTGAGCAGCATAACGTTTTGCTTCCAGGGCGGCCAAATCGCGCATCAAGGGCTTTAGTTGAAACTCTAACACAATGATAATTCCTACAACAGCCACTATGGCTAGTAATCCTCTCCACGGAATGCGGCTGCGCCTATATCCCCACCTTCGCACAGATGATTCCCCCTTTTGCTTCTATCTTCTATATTAGCAAAAAGAGAAATTTGTGTGAAAGAAAAAAGAAATTTTTAAAAAAGGGCGCAAAGGACCATTTCCGGCCTCTTCACGCCCTTTTAAAAATTCTTAGAAAATCTTATTCTTCGCTCTGTTCTTTCTCTTGGTTCTCTTCCAAGAGTTTACGCATGGAAAGACTTACACGATGGCGATCGAAATCGATATCTGTAATTTCTGCATTGACCTTTTCGCCCATCTGCAGAACATCTTGTGGCTTTTCAATCCGATGATCAGCGATCTGAGAAATATGGATCAAGCCGTCAATGCCGGGAATAATCCGTGCAAAAGCACCAAAAGAGGTCATTCCAACAATCGTAGCCTCTACAACAGTGCCAACCGGATAATCCTTCTTCAGGATCTCCCACGGGTTGTCCTCAGGCCGTTTGTATCCAAGAGAAATCTTGCCCTTTTCACGGTCGAGTCCCTTGATGTACACCTTAACGGTATCGCCAACATTTACGACCTCACTTGGGTGCTTAATACGAGTCCAAGAGAGCTCAGAAATGTGAATCATTCCATCGACGCCGCCTAAATCCACAAATGCGCCGTAGCTTGTCAGGGACTTGACTGTACCGGTGTATTCATTGCCTTCTTCAGCAGTCTCCCAGAACTTTTCAGCCTCTGCTTTGCGCTCATCTTTCCAAACGGAACGAATGGAACCGACTGCACGACGACGGCCGCGGTTTACTTCAATAATACGGAAATGAACTTCCTTCTTCAGCAAATCCTCTAAAGGATCATTGCGGGAAGGAGTCGCCTGAGAAGCTGGGATGAATACCCGAACGCCATTGGTAACGGCGATCACGCCACCCTTGATCACGTTTGTGACTGTTCCGGTCAGGATTTCTCCATTCTCTTCAGCAGCAGCAACTGTCTCCCAGCCTTTTGCAGCATCGAGGCGTCTCTTGGAAAGCATGATGGTACCTTCCTGATCATTTGTGCGCATAATCAGAAGATCCATCTCGTCGCCTACTTTGACCAGATCTTCCAGTTTTGCATTCGGGTCAGCAGACAATTCCGAAGCTGGGATAAAACCAGCCTGCTTACGACCGACATCTACATAGACTTCTGTAGGGGTAATTCCAACAACAACTCCGTGTACCTTCTCATCTGTATTTAAACTCTTCAGAGACTCTTCAAGCATCTCCTCAAAGCTGTCCTCGGCGGAATCGGTGTTCTGGTTCTGCACATCCTCATTGATTTCTGACATGGTAACTAGTACCTCCTTTATGATACTTGCCGGCGTGGAAGCACCAGCAGTAATACCTAAATCATGTACCCCTCTCAAGGCACTAAGCGGAAGCTCTTCTACACTCTGCGCAAAATAAGTCGGCGCAAATTGCCTGCATACTTCAAAAAGCTTCGCTGTATTAGAACTCTGCTTTCCGCCAAGAACCAGCATAGCATCACTCTTTTGTGCCAGCTGAGCAGCCTCTTTCTGACGGGCAGCAGTTGCATTACATATTGTATCAAAAATTCGAGCGTTTGTATATACCCTTTTCAGGATTTTTAAGCATTTTTCCCATTCTGACAACTGAAAGGTGGTCTGAGCTACAACAGAAATAGCAGAATCGCACAAAATTTTTTGCTGATTGATAAAATCCGTCAACTCCTGGGCATTCAAAAAGACATTGCATTGTCCGCTGCAGTGTCCAACAATCCCCTGCACCTCCGGATGGCTGGCATCTCCGAATAAAAAAAGGATACGTCCTTTTTGGCTTTCTTCTCCTGCAATCTCCTGAATTTTAGAAACGAAAGGGCATGTGGCATCCACACAACGAACCGGCAAGCGCATAATCTGTTCTTTTACTGCTTTGGAAACGCCGTGAGACCGAATCACCAGCGTGCTGCCTTCTGGTGCTTCTTCCGGCTTTTCCACCTCGATAACTCCCATTTTCCGCAGTTGGGAAAGCGTCTGGGGATTATGAATAATCGGGCCCAGTGTACAGACCTGATTTTCTTCCCGCAAAAGCTGTTTTACCAAGTTGACCGCACGGTTCACTCCAAAACAAAATCCCGCCGTTTTTGCGACCGTTACTTTCAATTTTCTTCCTCCAATAATCCATTGATTGCCTGCGCCAAAGTAATACTGCCCGACTTTAATTTTTTATGGTCATATTCCGCGCCCCGAAAAAATTTTTCTGAAAGCGGTTGTCCAATTCTGACTGTAATTCGGCTAAAAAGTTTGAGAGGTCCTCGGCAAAAAATACTCATTGGCAAGATGGGCACCTTCGTACACGAAGACAGCAAGACGGCACCTGATTTTGGAGAAAACGGACGATTATCGCGAATCACATATCCCTGCGGAAAAATCCCCACAATTCCACCGTCTAAAAGAACCTGTTCTGCTGTTTGCAGGCTTTTACGATCTGCTGTTTCTCT
>DHOF01000148.1:0-437 GCA_002411615.1 Ruminococcaceae bacterium UBA5397 | reverse complement strand
CAGACTGCGATGATTGCAGCAAACAATAAAAGCCCCCTTCTTCGGGATATGCTCTTCCCCTTTCCAGCAAATCCTGTAAAAAAGCCGGCTGATTGCTTTTAAAATTTTTTTTGCAACTGTATACAGCAAAAACGTTCCTCCCAAAACGAAGCATTTAAAGAAATTATGTAAACTTTTATGAGAATTTTTTCAGAGTTTCTTCCCGCATTTTAAGAATTTTTTCCCATACCACATGATTAGCGGCACGATATTCACTGCCGCTTCCTTTTGTGATCTGAAGCTCCTGCGGTTTAATCGGAGCTCCAAAGACAACTTCTGCTCTGTGAAACAGTTTAACGGGGCCGCCCCCATGCATCACAATACAGCAGGGCACAATGGGGATCTGATATTTATAAGCCAACATTACCGCTCCGGCTTTTGGCTGGCCGGGTAACCCA
>DHOF01000040.1 GCA_002411615.1 Ruminococcaceae bacterium UBA5397 | reverse complement strand
CAGACTGGAATTGTCATTGATCATATTCCTGCCGGAGAAAGTATGCGCATTTATGAACTCCTTCATCTGGAACAAATGGATTGCTGTGTTGCAGTGATTAAGAATGCACGCAGTACAAAATATGGGCGGAAAGATATCATTAAGATTGAGGGCGACGTTAAGATCAATCTTGATGTTTTGGGGTTCGTTGACCCGAATATCACAGTGGATTTTATTGAAAATGGAAAGATTATTGAGAAGAAAACGATGACACTTCCTCAATACCTGCGAAATGTAATCAAATGCAAAAATCCTCGCTGTATTACGACGATTGAAGAAGAGATCGATCAGGTGTTTCAGCTTTGCGATCCCAAAACAAGACGCTATCGCTGCATTTACTGTGAACAGGAATATTCTCCGAGACCATAAATTTATTTTAGGCCGACGTTTTGGCGCCGGCCTTTTTATTTGTTAAAATTAAAGAAAAATCCATAAATTTGAGCCAAAAATCAATTATAATAAAAAGCATGATTTCATTTTTAGGAGAGTGACCAAATGAACTGGATTGATAAATTGGATCGAAAGTTCGGGAGACATTCCATTTCGCACTTGATGTACGGAATTTCTGCTGTAATGCTGATTGTTTACTTTGCAAATTTGCTGACCAGAGGGGCGGTTTACCAGCTGCTTTCTTTTAACCGTTCTTTGATCTTTTCCGGACAAATTTGGAGGGCGGTTACTTTCTTGATTCTTCCGCCGAACAACTCTCCTATCTGGATTTTATTCAGTCTGTATTTTTATTGCCTGATTGGCAACGGGCTGGAGCAGGAATGGGGCAGTTTCCGTTTTAATTTGTTTTATCTGATTGGTGCTTTGGGAGCAATCATTTCCGGCTTTTTGACTGGATATGCAGTCAATGACTATCTGAATTTTTCCATGTTCCTTGCATTTGCAGCAATTTATCCGAATTTTCAGATCCTTGTTTTTTTCATTCTGCCAATCCAGATTAAATATCTTGCGGCTTTTGACCTAGTCTTTTATGCGTTTTCTTTTATAAGCGGAACTTTTTCAACTCGAATCGCAATTTTGATGGCGCTTTTAAACGTGATTCTTTTCTTCGGCAGTGACTTTTATCATCATTTAAAAGGAGAATCCGGCTATCGGCAGACAAGAAACAACTGGAGAAATTTTTATCGGCAATGACTTTTGGAAAGGAAACGTCCATGAAAAGAATTCAGATCTTGGCGGGCTTGCTTTGTCTTTGTATGATATTTTCCGGATGCAGTTTTCATGACCTTCCTTGGGATTCTCAAAATCAATATCAGCAGACCCAGACGGTGTCGGAGAGCAGCTCACAGACACAGGAAGATTTAAAAATTGAACAGAAAAACGATTATGAAAATTTGCCTGATGATGACTGCCGAACCCTTTATGATCAGCTTTTGCCGGGGGTGTCGGAAATTTCCACTCAGCAGCAGTCCGACGGAACCTATCCGATTCAGGAAGTCACTATTCCATTGTCTCTTTCTGCTGCACAGATTCAGGAAAGCGTAAGAGCCATGCGGAATGATCATCCGGAATACTTTTGGCTGAGTACCGTTTATCAATATCGGTATTTTGGCGGCAATACTTCTGTACAGTTGTTTTCATACCTTTCACCGGAAGAAAGCGCTCAAAATTCACAGCAGTTAAAACAGGTTATTGAAGGAATCCTTGCTAATATAGATGAGAACAGCAATGATCTGGACCGGGAAATTGCAGCTTTTAATGCGCTTTCCGATCGCTGCGCGTATGATTTTGATGCCGAAAAGGACGAGAGTAAATGGCGGGCTTATACTGCGATTGGAGCACTCCTCGACGGAAAAGCGGTCTGCGATGGGTATGCGCGGGCTATGGAATTACTATGCTCTTATGTAAAAATCCCTTGCAGGATCATTTATGGCACTTCTAAGGGTGATTCTCATGCTTGGAACTTAATTGACCTTGATGGAAACTGGTATCACTTCGATCCTACTTGGATAGACAGTAGCAGCATTCGTGTTTATGATGCTTTTAATGTAACAGATAAAGTAATTCAACTGGATCATACCATCAGTCCTATCAATGGAGAAGAAGACGGAAATTTTGAAATGCCCGCCTGTACGGCGACAGAAGATAATTATTTTGTTGCGCGGGGTGTTCCTATTAATAGAACTGATGGCTTGGGTTCGGAAGAAATTATAAAAGCTCTAAAGGAAGCCATGATTTCCGGAAATACAAATTTGGCTTTTTATATCGACCCTTCCATCAATTTTCAGACAGAATTAAAAGCACTTTTTTCGGGTTTTCCTTACCAATTTGAGAAATGGGTAGAGGCAGCAAATTCCTCATTGCCCTCAGAGAAACAGATTCACTACAACAGTGTTCGTTATATTCCCTTTGAGGCAATGCACGGAATTAGCTTGCAGCTTGATTATCAGGAATCTTAAAAAAGCAGATCGTTTTTATAGAAATGATCTACTTGACATATTGACATAGAAATGATTAAAAGTAGAGAAAATGAGGAGGATTTTTAGTGTTACAGGATATTTTACCACATATTTACCATAATTCGTTTGAGCTGCGCTCGGCAGAAGAAGAGGATACTGTTTTTATTTTTCGGAGAAATCAGGTCCTTTTAAAGGTTTCTGATAATCAGTTGACCTTACCGCATATCAAAGATTTTTCACAGATTGCTCCGGAGCATTGTCGCTCTCTGTTTTCAATTGACAATACATGGTATTCCATGCTAAAGGAAGGCGAAATTGTTCCGCCGGAGGGGTATGATTATTATTCTACTGCACAGTACCGAGAATTTCGCCCGATGGAAGCTTTGTTTCCATGCGCTGTCGCCGGAAGTTTAAATAGATGGTATCTGGATAATCAATATTGCGGTGCTTGTGGGGAAAAAATGCAGGACAGTGAAGAAGAAAGAGCTTTGGTTTGCCCTTCTTGCGGGAAGGTTCTATATCCAAAGATTTGTCCGGCGGTTATAGTTGCCGTTTGTGATGGAGATCGTCTTCTTCTTACAAAATATGCAGGACGCTCATTTAAAAAGTATGCGCTGATTGCCGGCTTTAATGAAATCGGAGAGTCTATTGAAGAAACAGTTCATCGTGAAGTCTTTGAAGAAGTAGGATTGAAAGTTAAAAATTTAAGATTTTACAAATCACAGCCATGGGTATTTACCGATACTTTATTAATGGGATTTTTCTGTGATCTTGACGGAAAAGATCAGATTACACTGCAGGAAAGCGAGCTGTCGGTTGGCACGTGGGTAAAACGCAGCGAATTGCCGGAGGACATGGCAAAGCTTAGTTTGACTGGAGAAATGATTGAGCGTTTTCGCAAAGGAATTAGATAAATCAAAAAAAGGTGAAAAAAGGTGAAAAAAGGGGTTGACAAAAGGAAGTAGGTTTGGTATTATAGTAAAGCTGACTCGCGAGAAACGAGCGGCGCAGGACCTTGAAAATTAA
>DHOF01000152.1:8838-26108 GCA_002411615.1 Ruminococcaceae bacterium UBA5397 | reverse complement strand
TTCAAATGGCGGATAAACTAAATTTATGGATAGATGAAAAAAGTGCCGCCAATACCATTAGTCAACTGACTCCTCAAGAAACGTATTCAGCAATCGAATTATCTTCGGACGATGGAACTCTTTATACAAAGGGCGACTTCACGGCGGATTTTATGGATTTATCTGACAAGATGGATAACGGACATTTAGCTGTTGCCTACCTAAAGGATACAGAAGGTACGCCTTTTTTGCAGGTATCCAGCAGATTTCAGATTGGCAGAAAAACATTATGCCTAAATTTGGGATATGACTTGTCTGAACTTTATGCGACTCGTGCTTTGCAGCAGCGGGTATACTACGAAATTTTTGCTTTAATGCTGCTCTTATGCGCGATAATGGCATACGGTGTCTCATGGCTGCTAACGAGGCCAATGTCCAGCTTATCAAAAGCATCGCGTGAGATTGCGTCTGGAAATCTTTCCTACCGCTCTAATATTCGCTCCGGCGATGAGATTGGTGCGCTGTCTAAAGACTTTGACGCTATGGCGCAGAAGGTGGAAGACAGTGTTCAAAATCTTGAGGACGCCGCTAGACGACAGGAGCAGTTTATGGGCAGCTTTGCCCATGAGATGAAGACTCCGATGACCTCCATTATTGGTTATGCTGATTTACTGCGGGGACAGTCCCTGACTACTGAAGAGCAAATTGATGCAGCCAACTATATTTTTTCGGAGGGCAAACGTCTGGAAAACTTGTCCTTCAAAATGCTGGATATCTTCGTTGCAGACCATCGCGAACTTATCTTAAAACAAGTATCCCCGGCCGGGCTCATCAGGGATCTTACGGAGCATTTGCGTCCTATCTATGAAAAGAAAGGAATTGAACTTTCTTGTGAATGTGAAGAGGGAACATGTATGCTGGATTCGGATCTTATTCGTATGCTGCTTCTGAACCTGCTGGATAATGCTCGTAAAGCACTGGATCACGGCGGCCATATTGGGATTACTAGTTCCATGCTTGAGGATGGATGCCGATTGATAATCGCGGATAATGGAAAAGGAATCCCTCGGGAGGCTTTACAGCATCTGACCGAGGTGTTTTACCGCGTTGATAAGTCCAGGTCTCGTGCTCAGGGCAGTGCCGGACTTGGCTTGTCACTTTGCGCCAAGATTGTAGAGCGGCATCATGGAACGATTCATTTTGACAGCAAGCTGGGGACTGGAACAACCATTACCGTAGAATTAAAAGGAGGCAGAATATGAAACGTCGGATTCCGATTCTGCTGATCTTTTGTGCTCTCCTTGCAATTGTGTTGGGATTTTTTCTGCCCAGTTTTGTTTCTGCCATGCAGGATCAGAAACTTAAGACAAAGGTGAATACCTATGAAACTTCCAGCCTTCAATTTCATCCTGTTGCGCAGTTGAAAGATAGTCTTCGGCTGTTGACTGGTAAATACACGACAGAGTATTTGGAAAATGGCAGTAACTTAGATGCTGATGGTGCTTATCAGGCAGCGCTAGTTACAATGCAGTTCCTGATGGATCAGGGTGCAGTCGGAATTTTACCAGATGGATATCCGAAACATACGGAAACGCCGGTTCTTATGGTGTCGGAAGATAAAACCATGAGCGCGGCTATGTGGAGATGTGGCCTTTACAGCCAAAAGATCAACAAATGGATTGATATTTTAATTGATGACAGCAGCGGAAAAATGGTGGCATTTAATATTATATCTGATCAAGAGATTCTTACTGGACAATCAACAGAAGATATAAAAGGACAAGCTTATAAGTTTTCTAGTAAGCTGGCGGATATCTGTTCTGATTATTACGGATGGAAAACCGAGAGTGTTCAAGTTGACGATACTTTGCAAATTGACAATTTACATGGCTATTCCATCAAGGGCTCCATTCGAATGCGTGATGATGGAGGGGAGGTGGTGGAATTCCCATTGACGATCTCTGGAAACCTATATGCATTCAATATATCCATCAATTTTTAGGAGGTTCATCAGTTGATGCTGTTTTGATGCAAAACGGATGCTAAATATAGGAAGCTCCTTGTTATCATTTCTACCGGATTTGACAAGAGGTGCTTCTTTATGAAAAATATAGATTACGCAAGGCGCGAACGACGTGCAAAAAGGCGGAGGGCCCGCAGACTGCACCGTGCTTCGGCATGCTTGCTGTTATTGATATTGTTCTTTGGAATCCATACATTAGTTCAGCACACTTATAAAAGCAAAGACCAGGATTCAGGTAAAGCGGGATCTTCACAAGATACCCATCTGACTTTGCAGAATGGGTATTCTTGGAATGATGACAGTGCAACTTCTAAAGGCGATGTGGTTACGACAAACGAAATAAACCTCCGTTCTGGTCCTAGCGCAAAATATGGGATTGTCTGTTCTGTCCCAAGCAGTACAAAGCTAACAATGACGGGAGAGTTAAATACGGACGGTACATGGGCAAAGGTAAAAGTGCCGGGTGGAAAAACCGGGTGGTGTTGTCGCCCTTATCTGCAAAGCGGCGTGGTGGATGCCGCGGCTACGAAAGGACTCGATCAAGAAGATTATCCACTGTCCATAAAGGTATCTCTTAATGACCAGAAAGTCATGGTGATTGATGCAAAAGGTTTGACGATAAAGACTTTTGCTTGTTCTTCGGGAGAGACTGGCAGTGAAACGCCGACCGGGACCTTTTCTGTTTCGAACCGAGGGATTTCCTTCTATAATTCCAAGTTGGGGGAAGGCGCCTACTATTGGACAAGCTTTTATGGCGACTATCTGTTTCACAGTATTCCATTTAATCAGGATTACGAAATAAAACAGAATGAAGCGGAGAAACTTGGGACTCCTGCGTCGCATGGCTGCATCCGACTTTCCATGGATGATGCTGAGTGGATCTATGACCATGTTCAGGATGGGACCAAAGTAACGATACAGTAATGATACAAGGAAAGACCTCACCGCAAGCTTCCACTCTTTTGTTGAAGTTAATAATTTTTATTGAAAAGGTAGGAGTATTCATACATAATTTAATTTGTAATTTTGCACTCACAAGAAGATATCAGCGGCAAAGGATGATGTTTTTGCTTAGAAGGCATCAAAAGGGCCTCATCAATGGACTATTAGAGTGATATATAAATCGGTATAAACTTGTTTTGGGCGGTTACAGTGTATTTTCGCCCGATGCAAAAAACCATCCAACCTACGAAAAAAACATAGAAAAGCGAAGGTGATCATCATGCTTCGCATTGCTATCTGTGATGATGTCAAGGCTGAGCTTCAGCATATTGCTGCGCTTACGAATGAATATTTGTCTGATCGTGGCCTCTCTGCTGAATTCGGGAGTTCTGTCACTCGGATTCTTTGCTGACGGCCTTTAAAGCCGAAAATTTTCATGTTTTTCTGCTTGACATGGTGATGCCAATGGTCAGCGGGCTGGAGCTTGGGCAGAATATACGCCGCATCAGTACGGATGCACAGATTATCTATCGTGCCATGGCTATTTAACTGCTTTACGGTTATGAATATTTATGCTGTTACAGTTATTTTGAGCTATTATTTCTGCGGCCTTTTTCCGCATCCATATTATGCCATCATAGCGCTGCGTGCATTGCTGTTTGCTGCCTCAATCGCATTGTTCCGCAGACGCTTGCGTCCGCTTTATCGTCAGGCGGCAGAACATTGGAGCGTTTATTTGTTTGTGGCAGTTGGTCTGTTTATGAATTTGACCCGGTATTTTATGGCGGGCGACAATGTGGAGCGAATGCTGAGAACGAATTTTGTTTCGCTTCTGCTGTTGGTTTTGCTGGCAGTGCTGGTTTATCTGGCGATTTTTCTCTCTGAGGAAGGCTTTACAAGAGTCGGCACTGCGGGAGGAAAATCTAAAAATACAGTCCGATCGGGAGCTTATGCACCAATGCCTTATCCTAATGGATGAGAGTGTGCGCCAGATGAGCATTGCACAGCATGACCGTCGGCATTTTAACAACACACTTCTCACCTTGCAGCAGCAGGTTCTTTGATAAAAACACAGTGGAACTTTCGAAACAATTTAAAGTCGTTACGATGGATTTAAGAGGCCATGGAGAATCGGAAAAACCGGATCACGGATACAGACTTTCAAGATTTTCCAAGGATATTCAAGATCTGCTTACTTCCTTGGATCTGAAAGATGTTACTGCAATCGGGTGGTCAATGGGTGCATCTATTTTATGGTCATACCTTGAAATGTTCGGCAGTGAGCGTATATCAAAATTAGTATGCGTTGATCAGTCTCCGGCCCAATATATCGGTCCGGATTGGAAATGGGGACAAACCGGCTGCTATGATGCAGAAGCTTTGGTTCGGCTGTGTGGAGACCTAACGTATGCGGAAAGAGCCAGCGCCGAGGGAACGGTTAAGGCACTATTAAACCATACGCCGTCAGAAGAGGATGTTAAGTTCTTAGCTGATGAAATTATGAAATGCCCTGCAAGCGTTAAAATTGACATTATGAGGGATCACACCAACCTTGACTGGAGGGATTTTCTTCCATACATCAGCATTCCGACTTTAGTTTTGGTGGCAAGAAAGAGCAATATATTCCCTTGGCAGGGCAGCGCATATGTTGGCGAAAAAGTTCAGAACGGCAGAGTAGAATTCTTTGAAGACTGCGGCCATATGCTGTTTTGGGAGGACCCGGTTAAATTCAATAGGCTGATAAAGGAATTTGCAGAATGATTTGTTGACGCCTATATCTCTGACGATTTCTGTTATATGATGCGTTAACCCTTACTGGCTAAAGGATTTTCATTTAGCCAGTAAGGGTTAACTGTACTCTAACTTTAACTACGGATTTTAAGCTTGAATTTTGTGGAGCTTTTCTTTTTTAGAGCAGCAAAAAAGCTATTTATTTTAGCGTATTTGCTTATAGCAGCGCCGGTTCCATCCATGCTCTGAGGGTAGTAAGGAGACTATCAATGAAAAAAATTTTATTAATTCCGGATTCTTATAAAGGCACCATGTCTTCCAGCGAAATATGTGAAATCATGAAAAATTCAATTCGCTCTTTTTTCCCTGAAACAGAAATCGTAAGTATTCCGGTAGCAGACGGCGGAGAAGGAAGCGTAGATTCCTTTTTATCTGCTGTTGGAGGAGAAAAGGTCTGGCTTCCCGTTAAAGGCCCCTATTTTGAAAATGTAAAAGGATTTTATGGCCGTCTTCCAGACAATACCGCTGTGATAGAAATGGCTGCTGCGGCAGGGCTGCCTCTTGTGGGGGATAAGAAGCACGTTGAAGAAACTACGACGTATGGTGTTGGCCAACTGATTGAACATGCTGTAAAAACGGGCTGCAAAAAAATTATCGTTGGCCTTGGCGGCAGTGCTACCAACGATGGCGGTGTGGGTGCAGCTGCAGCTTTGGGCGTTCGTTTTCAGGATTCCTCTGGGAAATCATTTATTCCGGTAGGCGCATCCTTATGCAAGATTGCTTCTATTGATGTCAGTCATCTGAATCCGTTGCTTGCAAAGGTACAGATTGTGACAATGTGTGATATTGACAATCCATTGTGCGGACCGCAGGGTGCCGCGGCCGTGTTTGGTCCACAAAAGGGTGCCGATGCAGTAATGGTGAAAAAGCTGGATAAAAACTTGGCGCATTTAGCTGTCGTCATAGAAGAAAATTTAGGAAAGAAAATTGCAAATATTCCAGGAGCCGGTGCTGCTGGCGGAATGGGTGGCGGAATGGTTGCTTTTTTGAACAGCAAGTTGCAAATGGGAATTGAGACAGTATTGGATGTTGTACACTTTGATTCGCTTCTCGAAGGCACCGATTTGGTCATCAGCGGAGAGGGGAAAATTGACTCCCAATCATTGCGGGGAAAAGTAGTCGTTGGAGTAGCTCGTCGGGCAAAACAAAGGGAGATTCCCTTGATTGCTATGGTAGGGGATATTGACGACAATATCGCTGAAATTTATGAGGAAGGTGTTACGGCTGTTTTCAGCATCAACCGAAAGGCCATTCCATTTGAAAAGGCAAGACTGCAATGTAGAAGTGATCTTAGTTTGACGATGGATAATTTGATGAGACTGTTGTCCTGCAAAATTGCCGGAACTCTATGAGCCAAAAAGGATTGGGGAGACCTGAGAATGTTTGGTTTGATGAACGAATTTATAATTGATTTTTAGCACTAAATGAGTTGCCGTTCCAGCCGTTCCCCCAAACGGCTTAATATTTCGTTAGAAATTGTCTCCGTCTGCTCCGCAAGGTCGCAGGCGGTAATTTTTTTATCTCCGGACTGCCCAATAATTACGGCAATATCTCCGGACTTAACATTTGGAACATGGGAAATATCCACCAGCATTTGGTCCATACAGATTCGGCCAATAATAGGAGCTTTGCTGCCTTTAATCAAAACGTTTCCGATGCCGCAGGACAAAGAACGTGGGATACCGTCCGCATAACCAATTGCAAGCACAGCAATTTTGGTATCACAATCGGCGACAAATTGTAAACCGTATCCAGCCGTTTCTCCTTTTTGCAGAGTCTTAAGTGTGGTCACTCTGGCCTTGACGGATAATACCGGTCTGAGTGAAAGGGAACAGCACTTTCTATCAGCCTCAGTGCTGAGTACGCCATAGAGCGCAATCCCGATTCGTGCGTAATCACCTCCAAGTTCCGAATAATTGATCAGTCCATAGCTTGCCAGCAGGTGCGCTTTAGGATATCCGAAGCCGCGTTCCTTAAGTTGTGAGATCATGTTATAAAAAGCTTGGCCCTGCTCCAGAGTAAAAGCTCTGTCCTTCGGCAAATCTGTATCGTCCGCGCACAGATGAGTGTAGATGCCCTCAATTTTCAGGTTGGGAAGACGAAATATCTTACAAATGTTTTCAATATTTTTACAGGGTTCTCCCAGACGGTGCATCCCTGTGTCGACTGCAATATGTACTTTTACTTTTTGACCGTATTTGTTCAGAATTTCGGCATAAGGAAGATCAATTACCGTTTGTGTCAGATCATATCGCTTCAAGAGCGGAAACTGCATGGGGTGCGTGTAGCCGAGAACCAAAATTTCTCCGACAATGCCGTTTTCCCGAAGCTCTATTCCTTCTGAAACAGTCGCAACACAAAAAGCTTTTATTCCTAACCGATTTAGTTCCCGAGAGATCAAGACTGCGCCATGACCATAAGCATTGGCTTTAACAGCGGGCATCAGTTTGCAACCGTTAGGGAGCAGCTTTTGAAGTCCTTCGACATTGTGGCGCAGTGCTTCTCGATCCAGTTCGATCCATGCCCTGCTTCGGCAAAATATGGGTTCTGTTTTATTCGGCATTTTCTTTCTTCCTTTCAATAACACGAGGAAACTGCGAAACCACAGTGCAGTTATCCGGAACATCAAAACTGACGACCGCTCCCGCGCCGATTTTTACATTGTCTCCAATTTGAATATTTCCGACAACTGCGGCTCCTGCTCCGATCAGGCAGTTGTTACCGATGCTTGGCGCTTTATGATCCACTTCTCCGATCGTGACATTCTGATAGATCCAGCAGTTTAAGCCGATACTCGCGTAGCGGGAAATATAGATACCATGCAGTCCGTGCGGCAGGGTAGGGAGCCCAGCGATTTTTGCACCGTTTCCGATGTAGCCGCCGTGCTTTTGTGCCGATCGATTGCAAAGAAATATAAGTAATTTTTTAAAAAGCTTATTTGGGGTTCGCTCCCGCTGCCTGAAGAGAGACCAATATCTGTGCAGGTTGTCTCCTTTGGAATAATCAATGATTCTATCTCTTAGCATTGCAAAACTTCTTCCTTTACTCTGAAACTGCTGCCCATTATTGCCTGCTTGTCCATTCAGTCAGAACAAAACCGCCTGCATTATTACCGGATATCGAATATAAAATGTGGTCCTCAATTTCAAATTCAGTATCTACTCCAGCTGCGATTTTTACATAGGAAACTTCAATATTCTGATTTTCTGTTCGGTACAAAAAGTGCTTTTCTCCATGGGGGTACTGCTTTAAAAAATCATGATATTCTTCCAGTGTCAGTCCAAACTTCGTCATAATTGCGGCATGAGGTGCTCCAACGTAACGAAAATGCCATGGCTCATGGGCAATTCCTGTAATAGTTTCTTTTCCTTTTGGATAGCGTTCAACGAAGCCGTAAGTGATGGCTTTTTCCCGAAAGGTCTGACAAATGCCAGAATAGGGGAAATCCGGACAGATAAAGTCAATCTCCGGCTTGCGAAGCCCTAAGTCAATGGCAAGTCCAGTTTGATGTTCGCTGTAATCCGGCATCGCTACAAATTGCTCTGTGAAGGCAGTTCCGCTGTCCCTCAGGGACTGGTTATAAATTTTTTGCTGTTCTTGTCTGGAGCGCCAGCCACTTACGGCGCTGATTTGCTCCCAGCCCTCAATACTGCTCATGAGTTTAGAAAGTAAAGCGGCAGCTTTTCGCTCGAGCAGGACCCTGCTGTCTGCATAGGCTGGAACAAGATAAGTTTCTGTATTCTCCGAACAGTAGGGGTGCTGCTGATTGACCAAAATCAGGCTGCCTACATGGACGGATTGTTTTGGAATTACAAGCCTTTTCATATATCCACCGCCAATTCAATGATGTGGGAGATGACTTGCTCAAATGGAATGCCAGCGCTTTTCATCATAGTGGGATAACGGCTGTGCGAGGTGAAGCCGGGAATCGTATTGACTTCATTAAAAACGACCTCCCCTTTAGAGTCCAGAAACATATCCACCCGTGCAAAGCCACGGCATCCCAATGCCTGATAAATCGTTTCTGCAGTTCTTTTGATTTCCTTTGTTTTCTCTTTGGAAATTCGGGCCGGAACATGGATGGCAGAGGTCTTTAGAGTGTACTTTTCTGTAAAATCGAAGAACCCATCGGAGAGTTCAATTTCGTCGACTTCTCCGACTGTTAGCCTGTCGTTTCCCATTACGGCGCAGCCAACTTCAAATCCCGTTATGCTTTCTTCTACGATGACCTCATCGTCGTATTGAAAAGCCAGCTTGATAGCAGCAGGAAGGTCACGCTGGTCGGTTACTTTGGTAATGCCATAAGAGGAGCCAGCCCTGACTGGCTTTACGAACAATGGATATTTGAGACTTTCAGCTTGTGCCAAAGCAATTTTCATATCCAGATTCTTTTTCAGAATAAAGGAGGCTGGAATTTTTATACCAGCGGAATGTGCAAGCTTGTGGGCACGGTCTTTGTCCATACAGAGAGCTGAGGTCATGGTTCTGCAGCCGACAAGCGGAATTCCAGCCATTTCAAATAAGCCCTGAACAGTTCCGTCCTCTCCGTTTTTTCCATGGAGAACAGGAAATGCAGCGTCAATGGGAAGCTTTACAACTTTTTCGGGGTAAAATACCAGGATGCTGTGCACTTCACGATCCGGCGAAATTGCCGCTGGCAGGCAATCTGAAGAGTTACACCAAGTGTCTGATGCGATTTTTTCAGTATCTCCATGAAACTGATACCAGTTTCCCTTCGATGAAATGCCGATCAATATGGGCATGAATCTATCAGTGTCTAAATTCTTTATTACAGAATAAGCTGACTGAAGCGACACGCTGTATTCAGGAGAGCAGCCTCCGAATAGAATGGCAATCTTTAATTTTCTCATTTCCTTTTATCCTTTCTGTGCAAGATCCGTTCCATCGGGAAGCGGATAGCCGATTTCACATTTGTTTCGGTAAAGCAGTCTTTCGGAGACACAGTCTCCGGTTGGTGCCAGAATCGTTTTTTGTTTCACGTCCACTTCTTCATAGATCTTGTTATTCTTTCGGTAATATAATGGCTTGCCATTTACGACCTCGTAAAACCGCCCATTGTTCTGATCGGTTAACAGGCGCCCGATAATATAATTTTCATCAAACGCAATGCGAATCTCAAAGGACATCTTCGTGTCGTTTTTGACCTTCAGATCGAGCCAGCCTTCCGATACCGTTGCATCTACACCCATGGGCGCATCGCTGGGCGGCTCCGGAAAATCTTTCACATTGTGTCCGTGCCGTTCCACGATAGTAAGCGGGGTATGAAGGAACATCCAAAAAAGCAGGTTGCTCATCTGGCATATCCCGCCGCCTGGGGCAGTTGTAAGCTTTCCATCAATCACGGTCAAACCGTCTTTATATGGAATAACTTTATCTGCATATCGGACCAACTTCCAGAACGAGAAAGTTTCGTTTGGTTCGATCACCACCCGGTCTAAAGTAGCTGCGGCTAATTTCAGGTTGAAAACCTTATTCTTCTGATATACCATGTCAAAGCCGGTTTCCCGGTTGTATAGAGGGCAGCTTGTTTTAAAAAGCTGATACGGCAAAGGAGTTTCGGACTTAACCTCAGAATATTGGTTTCCGTCTAGATACATCTTGGTATAAAAACAAAATAGGCGCTGTCTAATCCTCAGCGGCAGCAGCCATGGAAAAATCTGTGTAATCCGTTTTCTCGGCATAATACAATCCTTTCTGCAATATTTGAGCAAAATAAAATCCCCGTTCGATACTTTTATGGTATCAAAACGGGGACAAGAATGTTTTTGATTTTAATGAGGGAAACCTGAAAAAAGAAATGTGAAAATCATACGATTTTCTGACAATCTAAGGGAAGTGTTACGGTAAAAACGATATGTTCATTGGAACTTTCGGCACGAATGGAGCCTTTATGCAATTCGACGATTTCCTTTGCAATAGCAAGACCAAGCCCAGATCCGCCAGTGGAACTGGAGCGCGAGGAGTCGAGTCGGAAGAACTGTTCAAAAATTCGGTCCAGCTTTTCGGGAGGAATTGTCTTTCCATGATTCTGCACGCGCACCATCACGTGATTGCCGGATTGCTCCATCGTAATAAGAATAGGGGTATCCGGGTAGCTATAGTTCACCGCATTGCGGATGAGATTGTCAAATACACGTTCCAGCTTGTCCGGGTCACAGACAATCCGAACGTTCGGCGCTAAGTGTTGATCCCAGCACAAGTTTTTTTCCGCCAGCACCGGATTGAACTCAAAAGTAATCTGTTCCAACATCCGGGTCAGATTAACACTCTCCGGTTCCAAAGTCAGTTTGGTTAGATTAAAGCGGGTGATATCGAAGAATTCATTGATAAGTGTTTCAAGACGTTCTGCCTTGTCAAAAGCAATGCCAGTGTATTTGGCACGTAGTTCCGGCGAAATCTGAGGCTCATCCCGAAGTAGGGTGAGATAACCGATCACGCTGGTCAGAGGCGTTTTCAGGTCGTGAGCCAGATAAACCACTAGGTCGTTTTTGCGCTGTTCGGCTTCTTTTGCGGCCATAGCGTTGCGCAGAGCCTGTTCCCGCACTAGATTCAGTTCATCCTGTACGTTTTTAATGGCATCCGATAGAACGATCGGCTTATTGTCAGGCTGCGCTAACTGTTCGGATGCTTTAACGACTTCATCAAGATAACGCAGGGGCTTTTGGAAAAAGTGATAGGTAATGATAGTCCAGCCGATAAGAATGACGCCTATACCCCAAAACAAGGATGTTGCCTGTATTAATTTCAAGAATTGATACAGGAAGTTATCGGGCTGCCAAGTAAAGATTAAGCAAATTCGCCATACAACAAAATACAGAAGGAGTAGCCCCACAACAAAGCCAACAAGTGCCAAAATATATTGCAGCGTAATCTGTTGTGACAAGTGGCTTCGACGAATATTGCTTTTTATAATTCGCTCATTCTGTCTATTCAATGGTATATCCCACCCCCCACACAGTTTTCACAAATTTTGGTTTTCGGCTGGGTTCGTGCATCTTTTCTCGGAGTCTCGCAATATGTGCCATGACCGTATTGTTATTGTCGAGATATTTTTCACCCCATACAGCCTCAAATAATTCCTCAGATGAGACGACTTTACCGCGGTGTTCACAGAGATACCAAAGAATATGAAACTCTATAGGTGTCAGCGACAGTTCTTTTCCATACAACGTGCATTTATGGCTGTCCTGGCAAACATAAAGGCCAGCAAAATCATACTCATGGCTTTCTAGTGGAAGCGCATTTGCGGTATTGTACCGCGTATATCGTCGGAGCTGCGTTTTGACACGCGCGACCAGCTCCAAGGGGTTAAATGGCTTTGTGATGTAATCATCTGCTCCCAACGTCAGCCCGGTGATCTTGTCCATGTCCTCTACCTTGGCAGTCAGCATGATGATGGGGAATAGGTGCTTTTCGCGGATCTTTTGGCAGAGTGCAAAGCCGCTCATGTCCGGCAGCATAACGTCCAGAATGGCGAGACTCAAATCCTCATGCTCTACGCAGGAAAGCGCGTCCGTTGCGTTATAGAACTTAAACACCGAATAATCTTCGCTTTTTAGATAAACTTCCACAAGATCAGCAATTTCGTGTTCATCATCAACAATCAATATTTTATCATTCTGTATCATTATTTCCTCCAACATCTTTGCCTGAGTGACAACCCTTTTATCGCTCTCTTGACTTTTGATCGCCCTTAGGTTTTCACTGCGCCTGGAATATGGCTTTTGGGACAGCAATCGTTAATCGTGCGAGGGTGGATGCTCCCTGTTTGCTTACTTTGTTCAATGCAATATAATCCAAAGGTGCATTTCGAACCGCTTATTTTATTATTATATTTCGTCATCTCAAATTAATCAAGAAGAGAGAAAAGGAGCGCATTATGGAAAACTTTTAAAAAGGGCGAATGCTTAATAGTATCCTGAATTTATTTTTTAGTTTAACTGCCTTTGCATGGAATAGGGATTTACGCCTAAAAACATTTTAAATAAAAAATAGCTGGCCATTCTAAATGACCAGCTAACATTTTGGTGGACCTGAACGGGATCGAACCGTCGACCTCTCGGATGCGAACCGAACGCTCTCCCAGCTGAGCTACAGGCCCAAATGCAACGTGAATTATTATCCCATAATTCATGTGCCTTGTCAAGATTTTTCCAGGATTATTTTCGATTCAGAACTTTCACCTGCAAACCTTCCAGAACGTTGAGCGCTTCCTTGTTTTGTGCTGGATCTGCACAATCAGTACATTTTGCGTCGACGATAACTTGTGCCTGAGGAAGGGCAGCTTTCGCAAGGACGGCATTTGAAAGAACACAAATATTGCTTACAAGTCCACAAAGTTCGACTTCTCCAAAATTTTCTTTCTGAAGATATGGGATCAGTTGGGCACAGCCAAAGCTGCTTTTTTCGAAGCAGTTTGCATCTTTTAAAAGATCTCTTACTTTTCCATAGAGATTCCATCCTGGAGTACCGCGAATACAGTGTGGGACTGGTAAATTCTTTCCTTCTAAAGTGGAAAGATAATTATTTTCGTGCGTGTCCATTGTATAGAGAATGGTATCACTGTGCGTTTTTGCTTCCTGTATTTTTTTACAGATGGGGTCTTCCAGAAGAGATGCTTTTGGAAACCCTAGACTTCCGGATACAAAGTCTACTTGGTAGTCAATTACTATCAAAAGCCGTTTCATTTTTTATCTCCCTTTTGATTCTGAAGATTTGTTTTGCAGAATTCTTTCATGCAGCATTTTTCACAAAGCGGTTTTCTTGCGTTACAGACAGCTCGTCCATGCAGAACAAGCCTATGGCAAAAAGCATTGCTTTCATCCGGAGGGAGAATTGCCCGCAGTTGATTTTCAACCTTTCTTGGATCTTTTGTCCCGTCTGTAAGCCCTAGCTTTCCACAGATTCTGATACAATGTGTATCTGCTACGACGGCCGGTTTATGATAAATATCTCCAACAACTAGGTTGGCGGTCTTTCTGCCGACACCGGGCAGCGTCGTTAAAATTTCAATCGTGTCGGGAACAACACCGTTAAAATCAGATTTTAATTTGTTGCACATTGCAAAAATATCCCGCGCTTTTGTTTTGTATAATCCGCAGGAGTGAATATAGGTTGAGATTTCTTCCTCGGAACCTTCACAAAAAGCATCGAGAGTTGGAAATCGTTGGAAAAGAGCAGGGGTGACCATGTTTACCCGCGCATCTGTACATTGTGCGGAGAGGCGGGTAGCGATTAAAAGCTGCAGCGGGTCCTCATAAGTTAGGGAACACTGAGCATTCGGATATTCTTTTTTTAAGGCTTCTACGGCGGCGAGCGCACGTTGCTTTTTTGTCATGATGTATTTCCTCCCAAAGTTCTAATAAAGATTGTATCGCAAAATTAGAAAAAGAACAATTCCTATTTTTAAAGAAATTGTTTTGACGAGATGAGAGGGAAAACTTGTCTTTTGCAGGATGATGGGATATAATAATTCAAAACAACTTGAATCAGAAGGGATGCAGCGGATTATGTATAATGATATGATGGATACCATTGATTTTGTAAAAAAAGCAGATCCGGAAGTCGGCGATGCGATGCAGCAGGAACTTTCTCGTCAGCGCAGAAATTTGGAACTGATTGCATCGGAGAATATTGTTTCACCGGCTGTCATGGCGGCGATGGGCAGCGTACTCACAAATAAGTATGCAGAAGGCTATCCGGGCAAGCGTTATTACGGCGGCTGTCAGTATGTAGATATCGTAGAGGATATTGCAAGAGACCGTGCCTGCAAACTTTTTGGTGCAGAGCACGCAAATGTGCAGCCGCATTCCGGTGCACAGGCAAACCTGGCGGTTTATTTTGCATTTCTAAAACCGGGAGATACCGTGATGGGGATGAGCCTTTCGGAAGGCGGCCATCTGACTCATGGTTCCCCTGTCAATATGTCCGGCAGCTATTATCATTTTGTTTCGTATGGAGTCAGCTCGGAGACCGGCCGAATTGATTATGATAAAGTCAAAGAGCAGGCAATGGAATGTAAGCCGAAGATGATTGTCGCCGGAGCAAGTGCATATCCTCGTATCATTGATTTTGAAAAATTCCGTGAAATTGCCGACAGCTGCGGCGCTATGCTGATGGTGGATATGGCTCATATTGCCGGTTTGGTTGCAGCGGGACTTCATCCAAATCCGGTGGAGTGGGCCGATATTGTTACGACTACAACACATAAAACGCTTCGCGGCCCGCGCGGCGGCATGATCCTTTGCAAGGAAAAATATGCGAAGGCCATTGATAAGGCAATTTTCCCAGGAACACAGGGCGGCCCTTTGATGCACATCATCGCAGGAAAAGCGGTTTGCCTCGGAGAAGCACTAAAGCCTGAGTTTAAAGAGTATGGCAAGCGGATTGTAGCAAATGCCCATGCTTTGGCACAAGGACTTTTAAATCGTGGAGTACATCTGGTTTCGGGCGGCACGGATAACCATCTGATGATGGTCGATCTGACAGGTCTGGAGTTGACCGGAAAAGAGCTGGAACATCGTCTTGACGAAGTTCGGATTACAGCAAATAAAAATACGGTTCCAAATGAGCAGCGCAGTCCTTTTGTAACGAGTGGCTTACGTTTGGGAACGCCGGCAGTCACAACTCGTGGCTTGAAGCCGGAGGATATGGATGTAGTCGCTGAGTGCATTGCACTTGCAATTAACGATTTTGATAACAGCAAGGAAACGATTCTCAGCAAAGTTAACGCAATTTGTGAGAAATATCCGCTTTATGAAAATTGAACCGAATCTCCGACAATGAGCGTTTTTGGAGAGCAGGAGGAAAAGCCTTCTGCTCTCTTTTCGAAAAAGGAGTGATTGTGATTGGTTTCTCCGTTAGCAGATAGACTTCGCCCTAAAACTTTAGATGAAATTGTTGGACAGCGCCATCTTTTGGCACCGGGCAGACCGCTTCGAAAAATCATTGAAAGCGGAGAAATTCCCAATATGGTTTTTTATGGGCCTAGCGGTGTAGGAAAGACCACTTTGGCACGTTATATTGCGCGCCAGACCAATAAAAAATTATGTAAGCTGAATGGAACGACAGCCAGTACTGCTGATATTCGTAAGATTGTAGAATCCATTGGAACGTTAGATGCTGTTAATGGGATTTTACTCTATTTAGATGAGATTCAATATTTTAATAAGAAGCAGCAGCAGACACTTTTGGAATTTATTGAAAATGGAGACATCACGCTGATCGCTTCCACAACGGAAAATCCTTACTTTTATGTGTACAGTGCAATTTTAAGCCGTTCGACAGTTTTTGAGTTTAAAATTGTTACGCCGGAAGAAGTGATTCCTGCGGTGGAGCGGGCATTCCGATTTCTTTCAGAAGAACGCGGAGCGGAAATTTCTGCTTCGGAAAAAGCAATTCAGCTAATTGCGACTGCCTGCGGCGGAGATGTGCGAAAAGCAATGAATGCGGCGGAACTTTGCGCGTTATCTGCAGAAGAAAAAGACGGTGCGTTGGTGGTGACCGAAGAGCTTGCAAATGAATTGACGCAGCGCAGTGCACTTCGCTATGACCGGGAAGGTGATGAGCATTATGATATTGTATCGGCTTATCAAAAATCCATGCGCGGTTCAGACCCAAATGCTGCATTGCATTATCTCGCGCGGCTTTTAGAGGCTGGAGACTTGCCGAGTGCCTGCCGTCGGTTAATGGTTTGTGCGGCGGAAGATGTGGGGTTAGCTTATCCTCAGATTCTCTCGATTGTAAATGCGGCGGTTTCTATTGCACAGCAGGTGGGCCTGCCGGAGGCGCGGATTCCGCTGGCGGATGCAGTCGTTTTGGTTTGTCAGGCGCCAAAGAGCAATTCTGCTTATCTTGGGATTAACGGGGCAATGAAAGATGTGGAAAAAGGAGAAATCGGAGCAATTCCGAGGCAGCTGCAAAATCGCCATTATGATGGGGAAGATGCAGAACGAAAGGGTCAGTTTTATCAATATCCTCATGATTTTACAAATCATTGGGTAAAGCAGCAGTATTTGCCGGATATTTTGAAAAATAAGGAATATTATCTTCCAGGAGAGAATAAGATAGAACAGTCCTTTGCAGCATATTGGAAACAGATTAAGAATTCTTAAAAGGTACTTGAAATAATACATGAAAAGTGATACTATTAAAACGTTTAGGGCATTTTAAGAGTTCATGAAATGGAGGCGGTAAAAAGATGAAAAGAGAGATCCTTTCGAGCTTATCATACGGGATTTATGCACTTGGCGTAACAAACGGAAAATGTGCGTCGGCCTGTATTGTAAATACCGTCACCCAGGTCACGAATCAACCTGATCGTGTTCTTGTCAGTGTCAGCCATGATAATTACAGCTGCCAGTGTATCAAAGAAACAGGTATTTTTACAGTCAGTGTGTTGAGTGAAGATACTTCTGGAGCGGTAATTGGCGCTCTTGGTTTTGCATCCGGAAAAAATGGAGATAAGCTTGCAAACATTCGTTATAAGATGTTGCGAGAGGGCGTTCCTGTTATT
>DHOF01000152.1:4399-8625 GCA_002411615.1 Ruminococcaceae bacterium UBA5397 | reverse complement strand
GATACACATACCATCTTTTTTGCAAGAGTTCTTGCAGGAAGCGAAAAGACGGAGCGAGTTCCAATGACTTATGATTATTATCGTCGTGCAATCAAAGGAACGATTCCAAAAAATTCACCGGTTTATTTTCCGGCAAGACCGGACGATAAGGAAGAAAATGATCAGAGTTTTACCTGCCGAATTTGTAAATTTGTTTATGATGATCCGATTGTTCCATTTGAAGAATTGCCAGATGATTGGGGGTGCCCAATTTGCGGTTCTCCGAAATCCGCATTTGTGCGAAACTTATAGAATTAAATGAATTAGAAGCCACCCGGCACAAAGAATGTGCCGGGATGGGCTTCTTTTTTTGCAGTCACATTTGACTTTTATGAAAGAGATTTCAAACGGTCTGTATTTTTGGGACAGGCCGTAGAAATAAATACTTGAGTTTTTAGGAGCGTGGAAAAATGAGCAAGAAAATTATTGGAGTGAGGGAGAGGCCGCCTCTTCGGCAGGCAATCCCGCTAAGTATTCAGCACATGTTCGCGATGTTTGGGGCTTCGGTGCTGGTTCCGTCTTTGTTTCACATTAACCCTGCAATTGTACTTTTGATGAACGGCTTGGGAACTTTGTTCTTTATCTTTGTGACGAAGGCCGAATCCCCAGCTTATCTTGGTTCCAGTTTTGCCTTTATTGCTCCGGCAATTATTGTAATGACACAGCATGGGGACCCGTTCTTTCCAAATTATCCTGCGAACCCGACAGCAGAACAGGTTGCACAGCATATGGAAGCATTTTCTTATGCACAGGGCGGATTTGTGGCTGTCGGAATTCTTGGCTGTGTACTGGCAGCAATTGTTTATAAGTTCGGCACAAACTGGATCGATGTGATTTTACCTCCTGCAGCAATGGGCCCGGTTGTTGCACTGATTGGTTTGGAACTTGCAGGCAACGCGGCTTCTACCGGAGGAATGTTGCCGGTGAATGGTGCTTCCATTGATCCGAAAAATTTTGCGGTGTTTGCGATTACGCTTTGTGTCGCTGTATTTGGTTCGGTTCTGTTCCGCAAGTTTTTAAGTGTCATTCCGATTTTAATTGCAATTGTCTGCGGATATGTGGCAGCCTGTTGTTTTGGATTGGTCAATTTTACAGCAATGCAAGAGGCAAGTGTATTTTCAATGCCGCATTTTCAGATTGCCAAATTCGATATGAATGCGATTCTTACCATGATTCCGGTACTGCTTGTAATTACGAGCGAGCATATCGGACATCAGATTGTTACCAGCGAGATCGTTGGAAGAAATCTTTTAAAAGATCCTGGCTTACATCGTTCCCTTCTCGGCGATAATTTTTCCACAGCGATATCCGGTTTGATCGGTTCTGTTCCGACCACTACTTATGGCGAAAATATTGGTGTAATGGCAATTACAAAGGTATATAGTGTTTGGGTTATTGGCGGTGCAGCTGCACTTTCCATTCTCTGTTCGTTTATCGGCAAATTCTCTGCTTTGATTTCGACAATTCCGGGTCCTGTTATTGGCGGAATTTCATTCTTGCTTTATGGAATGATCGGAGCTTCCGGACTACGGATTCTGGTTGACAAAAAAGTTGATTTCGGGAAAGCAAGAAATCAGGCGCTGACGGCGATTGTCTTTGTAACCGGACTTTCCGGCATTTCCCTGAATATCGGAGATGTTCAGTTAAAGGGCATGGTACTGGCATGCATCGTAGGAATGGCAATGGGAATTTTGTTTTATATCTTTGATCGTCTGCATTTGACGAATGATCAGGATGAAGAGTGCGAATAAATATTTGGGACTTTTAAAAACTTTTATTTAGGGAAAACTGCCTAAGGAAAAGTTGTCTTTGCTTGTAGAAAAAGTCGAATCATGTTATAATAAACAAACATTGATTTTTGAAAGACCAAACAGGAGGATCAGAATGAATCAGTCGGAAAAAAAAGCACTGCAGATTACGGCGTGCAAAGTACGGATGGGTGTAATTGAGGGGACTTTTCATGCAAAGTCCGGTCATCCGGGCGGATCGCTTTCGGCGGCCGATGTATTTACCTACCTATACTTTAAAGAGATGCATGTGGATTCGAAGAATCCGAAAGACCCCAATCGGGATCGGTTCGTACTTTCTAAAGGACATACTTGCCCTGGACTTTATGCAGCTCTGGCACTAAAAGGATATTTCTCATGGGAAGAGCTCAAGAGCCTGCGCCATATTGGCGCAATGCTGCAGGGACATCCCAATATGCTGGATACTCCCGGGATCGATATGAGCTCCGGCTCTTTGGGACAAGGCGTTTCTGCTGCGGTCGGTATGGCGCTTGCAGGAAAAATGGATCAGAAAGACTACCGTGTCTATACTCTTTTAGGAGACGGCGAAACTGAAGAGGGTCAGGTTTGGGAGGCTGCAATGTTTGCTGGTCACCATGCGCTCGATAATCTCTGCGTGATTGTCGACAACAATGGCCTTCAGATTGACGGATCGATCAGTGAAGTGGGCGGTCCTGATCCTATTGATAAAAAATTCGAAGCATTCCGATTCGATGTTCAGGTGATAGATGGTCATGATTTTGATGCATTGGAAGGCGCTTTTAATCATGCAAAAGAGGTTAAAGGAAAACCGTCCTGCATCATTTTGAAGACAGTAAAAGGAAAAGGTGTTTCCTTCATGGAAAATCAAGTGGGCTGGCACGGAAAAGCTCCGAATGAAGAGCAGTATCAAACCGCGATGAAGGAATTAAAAGAGACCCTTTCTGGATTGGAGGCAGAATAATGGCTGAGATGGTGAAAAAAGCAACACGCGAAAGCTTTGGATTAGCAGTCACAGAATTAGCTGCCAAAAATCCGAATATTGTCGTATTGGATGCAGATCTTGCAGCCGCGACAAAGACTGAAATTTTTAAAAAAGCGTACGCTGATCGTTTTATTGATGTGGGAATTGCTGAATGCAATATGATTGGGATTGCCGCAGGCCTTGCAACAACGGGGAAAATTCCATTTGCTGCAAGTTTTGCAATGTTTTCCGCAGGACGTGCATTTGAGCAGGTTCGCAACTCTGTTGGATATCCTCATTTGAATGTAAAAGTGGTCGGCTCTCATGCCGGTATTTCCGTTGGTGAAGATGGTGCAACGCATCAATGCTGCGAGGATATTGCTTTAATGCGTACCATTCCGGGAATGGTCGTTTTGAATCCTTCTGATCATTATGAAATGAAAGCTGCAGTCAAAGCAGCCGCCGAGTATGTAGGTCCCTGCTATATTCGTCTGGGACGTTTGGCAGTGGAATCGTTCCATAATAATGATGATTACCATTTTGAAATAGGAAAGGGCATCACGGAACGAGAGGGTAACGATATTACGATTATTGCAACCGGACTGATGGTCTCGGAGGCAATCAAAGCGGCTGATCAGTTGAAAAAAGAAGGAATCAGCGCTCGTGTGCTGAATATCCATACAATTAAGCCGCTGGATAAGGAACTCAACTGGAAAGCTGCCGAAGAAACCGGAAAGCTGATCACAATAGAAGAGCATAATGTGATTGGTGGATTGGGCGAAGCAGTCTGCGGGGCGGTCTGTGAAAAATGTCCTGTTCCGGTGATTCGCATGGGCGTACAGGATACGTTTGGACATTCCGGTCCAGCGCTTGATCTTCTCAAAGAATTTGGTTTGTGTGCTTCCAACATCGTAAAGGTGACAAAAGAAGCATTGAAGAAGTAAAAAATCTTCTTTTAGAATAAAAAAGCCAGGAGCACCGATATTATAGAATCGGTGCTCCTGGCTTTTTTATTTTTTAGATGAATTGGATTTGGCAAGACGCTCTCTTGCACCTTGAGGCTTTGGAATAGAGAAAAGATCCGTATAGGATTCGGCTTCTGAAGCGAATTGCGGAGGAGTTGGGATTAATCCGGTGCATTCAGTGGAGGCAATGACGTCAGTTGGGGTAGCAATGTCATCGGCATTATCCCACGTATCCGACGGAAATTTTGGATTTTGTCTTTCTTCTTCTTTGAAATCCTTTTTCATGAGATCATCCCTTTCCATTTCTATTTTTTACAGAAAACGAAAAGATATGAAAGAGAAAATTTGGCGGCATTTTTTCCTTTTGACAAACTGTTTTTTTGCAATCGGACTTGCATTTTTAAAAAATATATGCTATTATTTGAAAGCTGTCGCGGTTTTTATTTTAATTTGCGTCAGTTTGAATCCGGGGCATTAGCTCAGCTGGGAGAG
>DHOF01000152.1:810-4196 GCA_002411615.1 Ruminococcaceae bacterium UBA5397 | reverse complement strand
TCGAGCCCGCTATGCTCCACCAAATTCATTCGGAACAGCTAAAAGCTGTTCCGCTTTTTTTATCTGTAAATGATTTTTATACTTTCTCAGTTGCATTTGAAAAAAGATTCTGATAGAGTATAAAAGTAGAGTGTTATTCATAAAATCCAAATGTCTGTCAATTAGGAGTAAAAGCATGGACAATGCAAGTATAGAAGAATTAGTTGGGATTATTATTTGTATTATATTTTCTGCATTTTTTTCCGGTACAGAAACAGCTTATAGTATGGTAAACCGTACAAAGTTAAAGACAATAGCCGCAGACGGCGATCGCAGAGCGAAGCTGGCTTATTCGATTGTAGAAGATTATGATCGGCTTCTTTCTACGATTTTAGCCGGAAATAATATTGTCAATATTCTTTCCGCTTCTCTTGCTGCAATTTTGTTTACTCGCTTTTTTTTTGATAATGGAGTAACAATTTCAACGGTTGTCATGACGATTGTGGTGCTTGTTTTTGGCGAGATATCGCCCAAAAGTCTTGCAAAAGAAAATCCTATGCAGATTGTTTTGCAGTCAGCACCTTTTTTAAAGTTTCTGATGGTTCTTTTTACCCCGCTTAACTTTCTGTTTATGCAGTGGAAGCGTGTTTTAAGCCATCTCTTTAAGCATAAAGAGTCTGATGTGATGACGCAGGAAGAATTGATGACGATTGTTGATGAAGCGCAGAATGATGGTGGAATCGACGAACATAATGGAGAATTAATTCGTTCTGCGATTGAATTTAATGATTTGGATGCAGGAGATATTTTGACGCCGCGCGTTGATGTAGTTGCGGTAGAAAAGGAAACTCCTCTTGATGAAATTACCGATTTGTTTATGAATCATGGCTTTTCAAGAATTCCGGTTTATGAGGAGTCGATCGATAATATTATTGGTATGATTCATGAAAAGGATTATTTTAGAGGACTTCATACCGGAATGACCTCGATTGAAGGCATCATTAAAAGTGTTATTTATATTGGTTCCGGAATCCATATCAGTGATCTTTTGCGGCAGCTGCAGCAGTCAAAAACCCATATGGCTGTTGTAGTCGATGAATTTGGGGGGACAGAAGGAATCATTACCATGGAGGATATTTTAGAGGAACTTGTAGGGGATATCTGGGACGAACATGATGTTGTCGTCGAGTACTTTAAAAAAATCGGGGAGAAACGTTATGCAGTGGACTGCAGTGCCGATCTGGATGACTTTTTTAAATTCTTCCATTTCCCGCTTTCTGCAGAAAACTTCGATTATGTAACAGTCAATGGCTGGGTAATGGAGCATCTTGGAAAAGTTCCGGCGATCGGGGATAGTTTTACTTATCGGGAAAACCGCATTACCGTTACAAAAACGACTTCACGCCATGCAGTACAGGTTATTTTGCAGCAGCCTGAAAAGGCAGAAGGAGGCAAGAAAAATGATTGATGCAATGACTTCGATTGTTTTTCCTGTATTGAATCTGGAAAAGGAGATCGAAGGGATTCTGTGCAGAGAAAAAGAGCAGACAGAAAATCTAAACACAGAATTTATTATTGTAGATATGGGATCTTCGGATCGAACGATTCTGAAAGCACTGCAGCTTTTATCAGAGCTTCATCTTCGCGGCAGCGTCATTCAAAACGGAAAGACAACGGTTTCTTCTGCGCTGAATACTGGAATTACGAGGGCCGGCGGAACTTATATTACTTTTTTATTTGCCCGCAGGCTTTATAAAGATTATCTTCCTGCATATGTTCAGGCCGCAGGAGAGGGAACGGTCGACTTGGTCTTTGGTACGATGTCGCAAGTGGAGATGAGTAGGCTTCATCAAAGAAAGCATCCGGAGAATCTTTCTGGGATAGAGTGTATAAGAAAGATCTTGGAAGATCAGCTTCCAATAGATATTTCGGCGATCTTTCTAAGAAAAGCATTCCTTTTGGAACAGCAGATTTATCTGAATGATGAGTGCAGCTTCGGCTATTCGGAAGAATTTTTGTTGCGTTGTTTTCTTTCAGCTGGAACCATTCGGGAAGCTCCAGTGCTTTTAATGCGTGACCGTGAGTGCGAGCTACACAGAGAAAAGCAGAAAAACTTTGGAGAAATGATTTTTCAGCGAATTTCTGCGATGGAACGAATCCTGGAAATTTTAGAAACCGAACATAGCAATCAAAAAGAATTGATTGCATTGTTCCGACAGAGAAAGCTTCCGCAGACTGTTATTAATTGCATTGATATCTTGCTGCGCGAGAAGCTTAGCCATGGAGCGATTCTTACCTTTTTGAAGAAAAGAAGTTATTATCGTTATTTAAAAACAGGAAAGTATACACCTAAAGATCTTCAAAAACGGATTTTTATATGGAAACGATTTCCAAAATTATATCATCCGCAAAAGCAGAATTAAAAATTGTTTACGGTTTCTTTTCTTGCAGGATTTTGTGGATTATGGTATAATCGACAAACAAGAGAATACCATATGGGGGAGACTTAAAACTTGACGGAAATGACGCAGCAACTTTCTTTGCAGTATCAGAATTTGTGGATTCAACAGCTAAAAGAAATCATGAGAGCGCGGACTCGTAAAGAGATGCCGCTCGCCATGGTGCATACCTATGGCTGTCAGCAGAATGTTGCAGACAGCGAAAAAATAGAGGGTATGCTGCAGGAGATGGGCTTTGGTTTTACAGAAGACCCTAAGAAGGCTGACTTGATCCTTTTTAATACTTGTGCTGTCAGAGAGCATGCGGAAGACCGTGTTTTTGGAAATGTCGGAGCTTTAAAAAACATTAAGCGCCGCAATCCTCAGCTTATTATTGCACTTTGCGGCTGTATGATGGAACAAGAGCATGTTGCAAAAAGAATTCATGAAAGTTTCCCTTATGTAGATCTTGTGTTTGGAACGCATGTGATCCATCGTTTTCCGGAATTATTGTTTCATTGCCTGACGGATCATCGCCGCGTCTTTTCCCGCGGAGATGATAGCGAAGATCAAGAAATTATGGAAGGGCTTCCTATCAGGCGGGATGGAAAAGTAAAAGCATGGCTTACAATTATGTACGGCTGTGACAATTTCTGCTCTTATTGTGTAGTTCCGTATGTTCGGGGAAGAGAACGCAGCCGGACTCCGGAAGCGGTAATAAAAGAGTTTCAAGAATTGGTTCAGAGCGGCTATAAAGATATTACGCTTTTGGGTCAGAATGTTAATTCCTATGGAAAAAATCCAGACTGCGGACTGAATTTTGCAGGCCTTTTAAAAAAGTTGGACGAGATACCCGGAGATTACCGGATTCGCTTTATGACGAGTCATCCAAAGGATTGCACTCGTGAGCTTTTGGATGTAATGGCGAACGGAACACACATTGCACATCATCTGCATCTTCCGTTTCAG
>DHOF01000152.1:450-639 GCA_002411615.1 Ruminococcaceae bacterium UBA5397 | reverse complement strand
CATCATCTGCATCTTCCGTTTCAGTCAGGAAATGATCGCGTTTTAAAGGAAATGAATCGTCATTATAATAGGGCACAGTACCTCGAACTAATTCATTATGCAAAAAAAGTCATGCCGGATCTTTCCATTACCAGTGACGTGATTGTTGGGTTCCCGGGAGAAACCTATCCGGAATTTTTGGATACGGTT
>DHOF01000152.1:0-208 GCA_002411615.1 Ruminococcaceae bacterium UBA5397 | reverse complement strand
GCACGCGCGCGGCTTCCCTTCCGGACCCAATTTCTGCAGAGGAAAAGAGCAAATGGTTTCAGGAACTTTGTAAAAAGCAGGAGGAAATCGCTGCTGTGCACAGTGCAAAAAAAGTTGGTGCTGTAGAACGTGTCTTGGTAGAAGAAGAGGAAAAAAAGCCTGGAATGCTTTCAGGGAGAACGGGAGGAAATATCATTGTCGATTTTCC
>DHOF01000107.1:2069-15644 GCA_002411615.1 Ruminococcaceae bacterium UBA5397 | reverse complement strand
ATATCTGCATGAACAATACCATTTACGGTACAAAATATCATACACTTCCTGCTACCGGTTCTGTTCCGCTGGTCGCCGATATCTCCTCCTGCATCTGCAGTGAGCCGATTGACATCAGCAAGTTCGGTCTGGTTTTTGCAGGCGCGCAGAAGAACCTTGCTCCTGCAGGCCTTACCATCGTAATTGTCCGCGAAGATCTCGTCGGACACGCGATGGAAAAGACTCCAACCATGCTTAATTACAAGACACATGTAGATAGTGGAAGTATGTTTAATACTCCTCCCTGCTACACGATTTATATCTGTGAGCTTGTTCTCGAATGGATTAAGAATACGATCGGCGGCCTTGAAAACATGAAGGCCCTTAACGAAAAGAAAGCAAAACTGCTCTATGATTTTCTTGACAGCAGCAAGCTTTTTCACGGCACGGTTGTTCCAGAAGACCGCAGCCTGATGAATGTTCCATTCGTAACGGACAACGACGATCTCAATGCCAAATTTGTCGCCCAAGCGACTGATGCCGGTATGGTTAACCTAAAAGGTCACCGCACGGTTGGCGGTATGCGTGCTTCTATTTACAATGCAATGCCTTATGAAGGCGTTGAGACGCTGGTCGATTTCATGAAAAAATTTGAAAAGACAAACGGCTAATTACCAATAACAAAGAAGGCGCCCTTTCTAAAACAGGAAGGCGCCTTCTTAAATGAAATAAAAAATCAGGAGCTGTGATTTTCTTATGTATCAGATTCAATATCTTAATAAAATCTCCAAAGCCGGAACCGAGCGCTTTACCGACAACTATACCGTCGGCGAAGAAGTTCAGAATCCGGATGCTATTATGGTCCGTTCCGCCAATATGCTGGAAATGGAACTTCCCCAAAAGCTTTTGGCAATCGCCCGCGCAGGAGCCGGCGTCAATAATATTCCACTGGATAAATGCAGTGAAAAAGGAATTGTCGTCTTCAACACCCCTGGCGCAAATGCTAACGCAGTAAAAGAGTTGGTCCTCTGCGGACTGTTCCTTTCTTCTCGTCGAATTGTTCCTGCCGCCGAATGGTGCAAAACGCTGAAGGGAAAAGGCGCTGAAGTACCAAAGCTGATCGAAAAAGGGAAGTCTCAGTTTGTTGGCCCCGAAATCAAAGGGAAAACACTCGGAGTCATTGGGCTGGGTGCAATCGGTGTTCTGGTTGCCAATGCTGCAAAGTCGTTGGGAATGGAAGTCTATGGCTATGACCCTTATCTTTCGGTAGACGCCGCATGGGGACTTTCCCGCTCCATTCATCATGCGCAGACACTCGATGACATCTGGGCAAACTGTGATTACATCACCATTCATGTTCCTCAGACGCCGGACACCAAAGGCATGATCTGCAAAGAATCAATTTCCAAAATGAAAGACCATGTTCGAATCTTGAACTTTGCCCGCGGCGGACTTGTTGATTCCGATTCTATTTTAGAAGGCATAAAGTCCGGAAAAGTTGCTTCTTATGCTACGGACTTCCCAAATGATGAGATGATTGGTGTCGATGGAATTATTGCCATTCCGCATTTGGGAGCTTCTACGCCGGAAAGCGAAGACAACTGCGCACGTATGGCTGCAAATGAGCTGCGGGATTATCTGGAAAATGGAAACATTCACAACAGTGTTAATATGCCGATGGTTTCCATGGCACGGGATAAGAACACCCAGCGCATCTGCGTTCTGCACCGCAATATGCCAAATACGATCAGCCGTTTTTCTGGGATTCTGGCTGATATGGGAATCAATATTGAAAATATGCAGTCCAAATCCAGAAAAGAATACGCCTACACGATCGTCGATGTGACCGGTGATATTGCTAATGAAGCTGCACAAAAACTGCAGTCTTTGGACGAAGTCATTCGCGCACGAGTAATTAAATAAAAATTAAAAAATTTATTTTTAAATCCGCAGGATCTTCTCTACAGAAAATTCTGCGGATTTTTATGTATCAAAGCAAGGGAGCTACGATATTCCCATTACAAATCGTATACGCGAGGGAAAATCCCGCTTTTTTCAGAATGGTAAAATCCGCGCGTTTCCCAATTTGAATACTGCCGCGCTTTTGATCTTCTCCAAGCACAGAGGCCGGGTTAATTGTCACACTGCGAATAATCTGAGAAAGCGGAATTCCAAACCGAATCAAATTCTGCACTTCTTCAAATAAATTGGTGACAGAGCCTGCCAAAGTTCCATCCAAAAGCATTGCTTTCTGTCCTTTGACGGTCACCTTCTGACCACCAAATTCATAAGTCCCATCCGGCATGCCCGCCGCACACATGCTGTCGCTGACCACGCAGCTCCGCTCATTTCCAAGAAGGCGAAATGCCACCCGCAATGCAGAAGGATGGATATGAATGCCATCACAAATCAGTTCCGCTGTAACATCCGGGGCATCCCACACGGCACCGATCACTCCCGGTGCTCTGTGATGAAATTCATTCATCCCATTAAAAAGGTGCGTCACGTGGTGAATTCCCCATGAGAACGCTTCTTTTGCCTCTTCATAATCAGCAGCCGAATGAGCAATACTGAGTGAACAGAAATTCTGCGCAAAAGCTGCAAATTGTTCGGCACCTGGTTCTTCCGGTGCAAGGCAGGCAATGCGAATCGAATGACCGGAAGACTCCCAATATTCTCTAAAAAGCGAAAAGTCCGGTCTTTTAATATTTTCTTTCTGCTGCATTCCTCTTTTCTCCGGACTGATAAAAGGCCCCTCCAGATAGGCCCCCAAAACTTGAGCCCCATCTTTCTGCGGCAAATCCATCGCACTTTTAATTTTTTGCAGAGCATTTACAATCGATGAATGCGGCATCGTCATCGTAGCAGGGCAAAAAGCGACAATTCCATGTTGAGCCAGCCAATGTGCCATTTTTGTCACGCTCTGAGAATTCTTATCACTCATATCATAGCCGCCGCAGCCGTGAACATGCAGATCAATAAATCCAGGAGCAATCAAGCATCCACTGCAATCTATCTGCTTTCCTTCCAACGACTTTCCAATATTCGTGATGATTCCGTTTTGAAATTCGATATCTCCCTTGACGATTGAAAAATCCTGTGCAAAAAATGTACCATTTTTTAAGACCATTTTTTCGTGTCCTTTCTTTTTCTTCTATTTTATCATAAAAATTACTTTTTTGAATTTTTTAGTGCAAAAGTTGTATCTTTCCTTTTGTTTTTACACGATACCAAAATTGGTGATATAATGTATTTTATGTTTTCTAAATTGATTTCTCCCTATCTCGGGGCTATAATGAAATTAAGTAACGGTTGTGGAGTTTGATCGAAAAGGGGTAACCAGTCATATGAAAGAAATATCTGATTCCTCACTGCGGATATTAAATGAATTAGATGAAATTATTTACCTCTGTGACCCAGATACTTATGAAATTGCATTTATGAATGCTTACAGTCGTAAAATTTTCCACATCTCAGAGAAGGAATACCATTCCAAAAAATGCTATGAGGTCTTTGCGGGACGCACAAGTCCCTGTACTCTGTGCGCACATATGCACTCAGAAGATGATCCTTTTTCTGTCTGGAAATATGATAATCAATACCTCGGCTGCCATTTTTTGATGCAAGACCAAATCGTATCCTTTAAAGGAAAGTCTTATCGTTTGATGATCACTCTGAGCCTTTCAAAATCGAACTCCCTAGAAACCGCTTTTAATACACCGACGAATTCTAAAAATGAAATTATATCTTACATTGACCATGTAAATAAACAGAAAGATATAGACTCTACTTCTACAATTAAGCAGCTTTTAAAAGCACTTAAACGCTACTATAAGGCTGATTTTAGTTTTACTGGAGAAATCGATAAAAAATCAGGTGATATTTCACAGTCTTTCCTTTGGGGGAAAAAAGAACTGCGGGAAAACCATATCCATCATATTTTTTCCCTAAAAACATATCAAAAAATCATCTTATGTCAACAGCAAGTGTTTGTAGTTTCAGATATTAACTCTATGAGTGACCTTTTGCCAAGCGAAATTGCTTCCCTTAGAAGATGGCATGTCCAAAGCTTAATTTTTGCATTCTTTATTTTGGATAACCAAAACTATGGCTTCATTTGTGTGATAAATCCTAAGGACCTTCACGAAGGTTCCCATTTGTTCTCGAATTTTTCGTATCTGTCTAAAATTATTTTGAACAAATTAAACATGACAGATGATCTTTTTAAGGCCAATGCCATCCTTTCAGTCTGCCCTAGTTCTTATTTTCAATTTAAAGCCAAAATGCCTTTTCGGCTGATTTATGCCAATGACCAGTTTTTTACGCTTCGAAATTGCACCCGAGAACAGGCAAAGTCCGAATATCACAACGAAATTTCCCAATTTATCGAACCAAACGATTTAAAAAAGGTTGAATCCATCATTATGGGCCTCGACCTAGTGAAACACCCTTGTGCAACCTTTTCTCTTCGAATTATCACGAGAGATGAAAAAATTCTCTGGCTTTTCTGCAGCTGCGGAATCTCTTTGAGCAAAGGGGAACATGTTATCAGCTGCATTGAATATGATATCACCAAACAAAAGCTGGCAGAAAATCAACTGAAAATCAGTGAAGAACAGCTTCGTATCGCTTTAAATCAAATTGATGCCACAATTTGGGATTATGATCTTGCAAGTAAATCAATTATGTTAATCGATCTGTCCATTTCTGAGCAGGCACATCCGAAAAGAATTGAAAATGTTCCGGAACAGCAAATCAAAAACGGTCATATCCATCCGGACAGCATCAAAACTGTGCGGCAGCTTTACCGTGACGTTCATTCCGGTAAAAAAACCGCCACAGCTACTTATCGTGCTCTTGGGGAAAACGGAACTTATCAATGGAAACGGGTTACATATACCAATATCTTTGATGATTCCGGAAAGCCGGTTCATGCCATTGCTATTTCAGAAAATGTTTCTGATCAAATGGATACCTTACAGCAATACCATCGGGAAGAAATTTACCGTGGTATGATTAACCGCAATCGATTTGTCTCTTACCGAATCAATTTAACTCAAAATCAGGTTACCAGCTATCAGGTAGAAGACACCATGATCAATGAACTGAGCCACGCCAAAACTTACGATGAGCTGATTGCAGACAGTGCCTCCCGTGCTTTGACCTCGGACGGACACCAACAAATTTTACAAACTTTCAGCAAAGAATCCCTTCAAAAACTTTTTGACACCGGAGCAACTGCCGTTTCTTGTGAATATCAGCGTGTAAATTCCGACGGAAAAATTATTTGGGCAAAAACTATAATTAATCTAGCAAAAAATGAGCATTCAAATGATCTTTTGGGATTCTTTTACGTTGAGAATATCGATGAAAATAAAAAGGCAGAACTTGCACTTCGTGAGCGCGCAGAACACGACGTGATGACCGGATTCTATTTAAAAGATACGGCGATCGCTTTAATTGAAGAGTCCCTCGGTCAAAATCATCACAATCGTCTTTGCGCTCTGATGATGATAGATCTGGATAATTTTAAAAACATCAATGATACATTAGGCCATCTTTATGGGGACAAGGTCTTAACAGAAATTTCGCGTTCTATCCGCTCCAATTTTGAATCACAAACAATTTTAGGAAGATTCGGCGGAGACGAATTTATTATCTTTTTTCGGGAGGTCGATTCTGCCCAAACAGTTTGTAAAAAAGCAGAGCTCTTTTGTAGACTGTTGAACAAGGCCCCAGAAGGCAAAAGCAAAAAAAACCGTCTTTATATTTCATGCTCGATCGGAATTGCAATCTCCATGTCTCAAGAAGTAAATTTTGAAACACTATTTGAACATGCAGATACTGCAATGTATCACGCAAAGCGCAATGGAAAAAACGGATATCACCTATATACTCCTGAAGACTCCATGAAAAAAGGGTTAACTCCTTATTATGGACGAGAAAATCCGCTGCACAAAGCGATTTTTGAAGATATGGGGCTTCCTGCGATTATTATTAATCCCGAATCCTACAAAATTCTTTTTCTCAATACAAAAGCAAAATCTCTTTTTAATACGCAATCCATTGATTTTTCCCATTGCACCTGTTATGAATTCTTTCATGGGCGCAAAGAGCCATGCATCCCTTGTCTGCTGAACGAAAAGAAAGAGAATCATACGATCATCACAAAATGTCTAATTGGAAAAATTCAGCGACAGTTTTATGTTCACTTTAAGTCAATTACATGGAATGGAAAAACAGCTTATTTATGCCTGATGAGCGCGCGCAAAAATGATTTTCAAATTTTATCGGATTTTAATCCTGGACAGAATACCATTTTTAAAATTGCAAAAGAATTTCAAGAAATTGAACCTCTTTCTAAAGCAATTCGTACGGCTTTAAAAGACCTTGCGTCCTATTACGATGCAATACATGCCTGTTATTTGGAAATTTCCGAGGAAAATTTTCAGGTTTCTAACTTTATTGAATGGTTTTGTGACGATCAGCCTTCCTATTCCAATATTTTTTCTGTTCAACAAACGACAGCTTTCGTAAAATGGCTCTCTGGATTGGAAAAATCAGTTCCTTACTGCATGAACAATCTAACCGAACTTTATGCGCAATCTCCAGAATGCTATGCTTCTTTTCATCAATTAGGAATCCATTTTATTTATATTCTTCCTTTTCGGCTGAATCAATCAAAAATCATCTCTTATCTCTGTATTTTGAATCCCTCTGCTCACTTATTAAACTTTAACTTGATACAATCTCTGGTTTCATTTTTTAACTACCGGCTTTTTTGCAACCGTATTCAAAAAAATCAGGACTATGCCATGTATCACGACTCGGTTACTGGCCTTTCAAATTGGGATGACTATTATCGCTATCTTTTATCCATCGACCAGGAGACTCTCTCTTCTGTAGGGATTGTCTGTATTGTCATCAAAGATCTAAAGCAGTACTACATTCAATGTGGAATTTCTCTTGGGAATCGTCTCGTTAAAAAGGTTTCTGAAAAAATTTCAGAATATTTCAAAGACTCTAAAGTTTTCCGCCTTTCCAAGGACGAATTTTTAGTCCTATATGAAGATATTTCCAACGATCACTTTACCAAAATTTCTTCCTGCGCAGAAGATATTTTTCAAAAAAATTTTTCTTGCTTCGTAAATATGGCATATATTTGGGAAAGCTATAACATCCATATTGAAAATCTTGTTTCAACTGCAGAAGATCGAATCATTTCTAAAAAGAGTCAGCCATATCACCTGGACGAAATGGAAGAAAAAGCAACTTTCCATTCATCACTGGCTTATCAATGGCTCCAAAAAGCACTTGAAAAAAAGATGTTTCATGTTTTCCTTCAGCCACAGGCAACCCTTTCTGACGGCAAAATCTGCGGAGCTGAAGCGTTGATTCGCTATATTCATCCAAAATTTGGAATAATTCCTCCCAATAAGTTTATTCCTCTTTTAGAAAAAAGTCATTTAGTTCACTACATTGATTTTTATGTGTTCCGTACGGTCTGTGAAACATTAAGGCAGTGGAAAGAAAAAGGGCACCGTTTAATTGGAATTTCTCTCAATTTTTCCCGAACCACACTGCTGCAGATGGATTTGATTCCTACTCTTAAAAATATTTGTAAAGAATATGAAGTGAATCCAAACCAAATTATGATTGAAATAACCGAATCATTTGGAAGTGTTAATTCCAGCACAATCACCGAAATCAGCAAGAATTTGCAAAAAGAAGGCTTTCGGATTGCGCTCGACGATTTTGGAGCTAAATATTCCGGTATTGCCATGTTATCAACCGTAAAATTAGACCAGCTCAAGTTTGACCGCGGCTTTATTAATACACTCAGTAATAATCCAGCTGCACAATCCTTGACTAAATTCATTATTAGTTTCTGCGAAAGTCTCAAAATAGGCAGCGTTGCTGAAGGAGTTGAACACTTGGAACAGGCACGAATCCTCAGAAGCCTTGGCTGCCAAAAAATACAAGGGTATTTACTGAATAAGCCGATCCCCATCGATTTATTTGAACAAAAATATTCTTAAAAGTTAAGAAAAACTCTATGTAAAAAAAAATAACTCGATTAAAGAAAAAGTATCCTTGACAAGTGCCCTTTTCGTTCTTATAATAGTGAGTGGAAAGTGTGTGGAATTCCTACACAGAGTCTTTCCCTGCAAATGTTTTTGACCACTTTTCCATCGGAAAAGGTAGGCATACGGACAGCCGGGTCAAATTGCCGATTGGCAACTTTCGTTGCCTTATTGATTGCGTTAAGAGCGCAAATTTTATAAGTTGGTTCCTTAAAACCAAATGTGTGAGCGACACATCAAAACTTGTGAAACGATCAATAAGAGTAGTAAAAGTAACTATTTGCTATATAGACTCTGAATGTTCCATTCTTTCTAAAAAAGCAGTTTCTTGGGGTTCCCTCTAAAGGATCGCAGCTTTGCTTAATAAGATTGGATTTTTATTGAACCGCAAGTTTTGAGCGCGTCTGTGCTCGAAACCTGCGGTTTTTTTATGTATTCCCACATTTTGCAAAAAGGATGGATTGATATGGCTGAAAAAATCACATTATATGGGTTTAACAATCTCACAAAATCTTTGAGCTTCAACATTTATGATGTTTGTTATGCCAAAAGCCCCAGAGAACAAAAAGATTATATTTCTTACATTAATGAACAGTATAATTCAGAACGCTTAACAAAAATTTTAATGCATCTAACAGAAATGATCGGCGCACATGTACTGAGTCTTTCCAAGCAGGATTATAAGCCACAGGGGGCAAGTGTAACCCTGATGATTGCTGAAGAAACCATGATTCCCGCGAGTGACACCGTTGTTGCTCACCTTGATAAAAGCCATGTAACCGTTCATACTTATCCTGAATACCACCCAGAATCGTGTCTGGCAACTTTTCGGGTCGATATTGATGTTGCCACCTGTGGGAAGATCACGCCGCTTTCCACCTTGGATTATCTGATTGGTTCTTTTGATTCCGATATTATCACGATGGATTACCGGGTACGCGGCTTCACAAGGGATGTAACCGGGAAAAAACTTTTTATGGATCACCCGATGACTTCCATTCAAAATTATATTGATCCAAAAACTTTACTCCGATATGATGCAATCGATATTAATGTCTATGAAGCAAATCTTTTTCACACAAAAATGCTCATTAAAGACATCGATCTGCAGAATTATCTTTTCAACACGGATGTCTATGAACTTCCCCCAAAAGAACGCCTCTCTATCATGAGCCGGCTTCGTCGGGAAATGATTGAAATCTTCAGCGGACGCAATATTTACTGAAAGGGGAACCAAAATGCAGCTTGATCAAACGCAGGCCCCGCTTTATGAGGCTTTGCAGCGCTTTAAAAAAATGCGCGTTGTTCCCTTTGATGTACCCGGGCATAAACGAGGCCGCGGAAATCCGGAACTTCTCGATTTTTTAGGGAAAGACTGTGTTGGCATCGATGTCAACTCCATGAAGCCGCTGGATAATCTTTGCCATCCGGTTTCGGTAATTCGGGATGCGGAAGCTCTCGCCGCAGATGCTTTTCATGCAGCACACGCCTTTTTTCTGGTGAATGGTACAACAAGTGCAGTTCAAAGCATGATTCTCACCGCCTGCAAGCGCGGGGATAAAATTATTTTGCCGCGCAATGTTCACCGCAGCAGCATTAATGCGCTGGTCCTTTGTGGAGCCATTCCAATTTATGTAAACCCAGAAGTCAATCATCAGCTTGGCATTGCTCTGGGAATGTCGGTAAAACAAGTAGAAAAGGCGATTCATGAAAATCCGGATGCAAAAGCCGTATTTGTCAATAACCCCACCTACTATGGAATTTGTTCTGATTTAACCGCGATTGTAAAGCTTGCACATGCTCATGGCATGATGGTCTTGGTAGATGAAGCTCATGGAACTCATTTTTACTTTGGGCGAAGGATGCCGGTTTCTGCCATGCAGGCGGGTGCCGACATGGCGGCTGTCAGCATGCACAAATCCGGCGGCAGCTTAACGCAGAGCTCTCTGTTATTGATTGGACCAAAGGTCAGTCCCGGCTATGTCAACCAGATCATTAATCTGACGCAGACAACAAGCGCTTCTTATCTTCTGATGGTCAGCCTCGATATTTCCAGAAGGAATCTGGCGCTTTCCGGGAGAGAAATCTTCCGAAAGGTACAGGATCTTGCCCAGTATGCACGGGAAGAAATCAACCGTATCGGCGGCTATTATGCTTATTCTGAAGAGCTGGTAAATGGCGACAGCATTTTTGATTTTGATACCACAAAACTTTCTATTTATACTTTGGGCATTGGTCTTGCCGGAATCGAAGTCTATGATATTTTACGGGATGAGTACGATATTCAGGTAGAATTCGGAGATATCGGAAATATCCTAGCCTATATCTCCATGGGGGACCGTGTCCAGGATTTGGAGCGTCTTGTCAGCGCACTCTCCGAAATTGCTCGCCGATATCGGCGGGGAAAAGCAGGACTATTAACACAGGAATACCTTCCTCCACAGGTTGTTCTCTCTCCGCAGGAAGCCTTTTATGCAAATAAAATTTCTCTCCCCCTCATGGAAACAAAAGGCCGGGTCTGCAGTGAATTTGTGATGTGCTATCCACCCGGAATCCCGATTCTGGCACCAGGTGAGCGCATTACCGAAGATATTCTGCAATATATCTGCTACGCGAAACAAAAAGGCTGTTCCATGACCGGCCCCGAAGACCCAAAAGTTGATCACCTCAATGTGATTCAATAAACATCGAAAGGAGATAAAAATGGAACTCTGGTTCACCGAAGCGCATACCCCATTTGTCAATTTCTCGATCAAGGTAGAACGCCAGCTTTTTAGCGCGCAAAGCGACTTTCAGCGAATTGATGTGTTTGATTCCAAAGAATTTGGCCGATTTTTGACACTGGACGGCTATATGATGCTGACCGAAAAAGATGAGTTTATCTACCATGAAATGATTACCCATGTACCGATGGCCGTTCACCCTCATGTTAAAAACGTCTTAGTGATCGGCGGAGGCGACGGCGGAGTGGTGCGGGAATTGACTCGCTATCCGGATATTCAGGCAATCGATCTTGTCGAAATTGATGAATTGGTGGTAGAAGTCTGCAAAAAATATCTTCCGCAGACCGCATGCCGCCTTTCTGACCCGCGGGTCCATATTTTTTATGAAGACGGGCTTAAATTTATTCGCTCCTGCAATGATCATTACGATTTGATTATTGTAGATTCTACCGATCCCTTTGGCCCCGGAGAAGGACTCTTTACAAGAGAATTTTATGGGAACTGCTATAAAGCACTTCATGAAGATGGAATTCTCGTCAATCAGCATGAAAGTCCTTTTTATGATGGTGACGCTGCCGCCATGCAGCGTGCGCATAAACGAATCGTCGAAAGCTTTCCCATCAGCCGAATTTATCAGGCACAAATTCCTACTTATCCTTCCGGTTACTGGCTGTTTGGGTTTGCCTCTAAAAAATATCACCCTGTACACGATCTGAATGCAGCGGCATGGAATCTTCTCGGGATTCCCACCCGCTATTACAATACAAAACTGCACGCAGGTGCCTTTGCCCTGCCCAATTATGTAGAGGAGCTTTTGCACGATGTTGAATAAAAATGTAGAAACGTTTTTGGCATGTGACAGTCCTTACGAAAATGCCAAAATTGTGCTCTATGGAGCGCCGTTTGATTCTACCACTTCTTTTCGTCCGGGCGCACGCTTTGGCAGCAGTGCAATCCGACACGAATCCTTCGGGCTTGAAACATACAGCCCCTATCAGGAAAAAGATCTGATCGACTGTTCTGCTTTTGACAGCGGAGATCTGGAGCTCTGCTTCGGCGATCCCGAACTTGCCCTCAAAGAAATCGAAAACCGTGCCAAAATCATTTTGGAAGACGGAAAACTTCCTTTTTTGCTGGGCGGAGAACATCTGGTGACTTTGGGCGCTATGCGTGCCGTAGCACAAAAATATCCCGATCTCTGTATTGTGCACTTTGATGCGCATGCAGATCTGCGGGATGACTATCTTGGCGCTAAGCTTTCTCACGCCTGTGTTTTGCACCGCTGCTGGGAAATCTTAGGCGACAATCGAATTTTTCAGTTTGGGATTCGTTCCGGCGACCGCAGCGAATTTGTATGGGGAACTTCTCATGTGGAAACCCATAAGTTCAACCTAGACGGTCTTAAAGAAGTCCTTAGGGGATTAAAAGGACGCCCCATTTATTTTACCCTCGATCTGGATGTTTTGGACCCGGCCTGTTTCCCCGGAACAGGGACCCCGGAAGCCGGTGGAATCTTTTTCCCTGAACTGCTTCATGCAATAGAAGAAATTGGACAAGATGCTAAGGTCGTGGCCTGTGATGTAAACGAGCTCTGTCCAAGTCTTGATCACAGCGGCGCTTCCACTGCGCTTGCCTGCAAAATTGTACGTGAATTATTGTTGGCACTCTCTTAAGAGCGAGCCCTATTTTATAAATTTTGGGAGGTAAAAAATGAAAAAAGCTTTAATAATCGGCTGCGGCGGCGTTGCAAGCGTCGCAATCCATAAATGCTGCCAAAACAGCGATGTGTTCGAAGAAATCTGCATTGCAAGCCGCACAAAGTCAAAATGCGATGCATTGAAAGAGAAGCTTCAAAATACCACAAAGACAAAGATTACAACTGCACAGGTCGACGCCAACGATGTAGATGCACTGATTGCGCTTATTAGGGAAGTACAGCCGGGAGTTGTTATGAACCTAGCCCTGCCCTATCAGGATTTAAAAATTATGGACGCTTGTCTTGCCACTAAAACAAACTATATGGATACTGCAAACTATGAACCCGAGGATACCGCAAAATTCGAATACAGCTGGCAGTGGGCCTACCGCAAAAAATTTGAAGATGCCGGAATTACCGCTCTTTTGGGCAGTGGATTTGATCCCGGCGTCACCGGCGTTTTTTCTGCCTATGCTCTCAAGCATCAGTTTGATGAAATTAACGATATTGATATTTTGGACTGCAATGCCGGCGATCACGGCTATCCGTTTGCGACTAACTTTAATCCCGAAATTAATATCCGCGAAGTTTCTGCAAAAGGCAGCTATTGGGAAAATGGTCACTGGGTGGAAACAGAGCCGATGGAAATCAAACGCGTTTATAACTTTCCGCAGATCGGCTCCAAAGAGATGTATCTTCTGCATCACGAGGAGCTGGAATCTTTGGCGCTTAACATGCCTGGAATTCATCGAATTCGTTTTTTCATGACCTTTGGACAAAGCTATCTGACCCATCTGAAATGTTTAGAAGATGTCGGCATGACTTCTATTAAGCCCATCAATTTTGAGGGAAAAGAGATCGTTCCGCTTCAGTTTCTAAAGGCCGTTCTGCCGGATCCCTCCTCTCTGGGACCGCGTACAAAAGGAAAGACCAATATCGGCTGCATTTTCCGCGGAAAGAAAGATGGAAAAGAGAAAACCTATTATCTTTATAATGTCTGCGACCATCAGGAATGCTACCATGAAGTTGGCTCTCAGGCTGTCGCCTATACGACCGGCGTTCCTGCCATGATCGGCGGCATGATGCTTTTAAC
>DHOF01000107.1:0-1826 GCA_002411615.1 Ruminococcaceae bacterium UBA5397 | reverse complement strand
ATGGATGCTTTAAATCGCTGGGGACTTCCATGGCAGGAAAGTTTTCATCCCGATCTGGTGGAGTAAATCATGAAATTTTCTGAACTGCCTACTCCCTGCTATGTAATTGACGAAACACGTCTGGAGCAAAATCTCAAGATCTTAAAAGGGGTAATCGACCGCACCGGTTGTAAAATTCTCTTAGCACAAAAAGCTTTTTCCTGCTATGCTCTTTATCCGCTTTGCCGCCAGTATCTATCTGGAACCAGTTCCAGCGGTCTTTATGAAGCACGCCTCGGAAAAGAAGAATTTGGGAAAGAGAATCACGTTTTTTCTCCTGCCTATCGAGAAGATGAATTTTCAGAATTACTAAATAACTGCGACCACATTATTTTTAACTCGTTTTCACAGCTCGAACAATTTGGAGGCCGTGCATTTGCCGCCGGAAAAGAGATTGGGCTGCGCCTAAACCCTCAGTATTCTACGCAAAAAGGGCACGAAATCTATGATCCCTGCGCAAAAAATTCCCGTCTCGGAATTACGCTCCAAAATTTTCGGGAGGACCTCTTAGAGCATGTTTCCGGATTTCATTTTCATACCCTTTGCGAACAGGATTCTGATGCCTTAGAGGCCACTGTTTCTGCGGTGGAACAGCAATTTTCCCCATGGTTTTCCCAAATCAAATGGCTCAATTTAGGCGGCGGTCATCATATCACTCGCCCCGGCTATGATATTCCTCGTCTGGAGCGTTGTATTCACCATTTAGAAGACACCTATCATCTGGAAATTTATTTGGAACCGGGAGAAGCAGTGGCTTTAAATGCCGGTTTTCTGGTAACTTCTGTGCTGGATACGCTTCAAAACGGCATGCCGATCGCAATTTTAGATACTTCCGCCGCATGCCATATGCCGGACGTTTTAGAAATGCCCTATCGGCCTTCGCTGATGGATTCGGGACTGCCGGGCGAAAAAGCCATCACTTATCGGCTAGGCGGTCCCACCTGCCTTTCCGGCGACATTATTGGAGATTACAGCTTTTCTTCTCCTCTAAAGCCCGGCGACCGACTGGTCTTTGAGGATATGGCCATTTACTCGATGGTAAAAAACAACACCTTTAACGGAATGCCTCTGCCTGCGATCGTGGTAAAAGAAAAGAATGGGAACTACAAACTTTTGCACAAATTTGGATATGAAGACTTTAAAATGCGTCTTAGTTAAACCTTACTGATAAATAAAAGGAGAGACACATCCGGCAAAAATGACAGCCGAATGTGTCTCTCCTTTTTTGAATTAATGAGAACAATATGGTAGGTATGAGAAGCTTTCTTTTACCATAAATGCATGACATGCTGCATGAGAAGGCTGACTCCGGTAATTCCAATCCAACAGCATAGTCCCATCAAAAGAGGCTTTCCGCCGGTTTTGATCAACTTAACAATATTGGAGTTGAGTCCGATTGCCGCCATTGCTAAAATAATGAAAAATTTGCTCAATTCTTTCATCGGTGTAAAACCGCTCGCGGGAATTCCAAAATTCAAAGCAACCGTCGTGATTACAGAAGCCACAATAAAATACAAAATAAAAAATGGGAAAATATCTTTTAAATGAAATACAGGTTTCGAAGTTCCGTCCGTATGAATGGCCTTTTTAGCTTTTCTGGATTCTATAAAAGCTAAGACCAGTGTAATCGGAATGATCGCCAAAGTACGGGTTAACTTGACTGTAACCGCTTTATCCAAAGTTGCAGAGCCGAGACCCCACATACTGTCCCAGGTAGATGCAGCAGCAGTAACGGACGAAGTATCGTTCACCGCCGTGCCTGCAAAAATCCCGAAAGCTTCTCCGCT
>DHOF01000076.1 GCA_002411615.1 Ruminococcaceae bacterium UBA5397 | reverse complement strand
AGCAAATGGCATCTCTACAGTTATGGAGCAATCGCAGGAAACTTTCTGCTGATGATGTTCTATACCACGGTTGCCGGCTGGATGCTGGATTATTTTGTGAAATTTTTAAGAGGGGAATTTCAGGGGCGTTCTCCGGAAGAAGTGAAAACAGTTTTCGGAGCGATGCTCGCAAATTCCGGTGAAATGACCTTTTGGATGGTCGTTGTTGTTCTGCTGGGCTTTGGAATTTGTGCCATGGGGCTTAAAAACGGAGTAGAGCGGATTAATAAGGTTATGATGGTCAGCCTATTCGTGGTAATGATTATTTTGGCGGTTCGTTCGGTAACGTTGCCGGGTGCCGCAGAAGGAATGAAATTTTATCTGCTGCCGGATTTTGGGCGTATGGTAGAGGCAGGTTTCGGAGAAGCGGTTTTTGCAGCGATGGGACAGGCGTTCTTTACCCTCAGTCTTGGAATCGGTGCGCTTGCTATTTTTGGCAGCTATATCGGTAAAGACCGTTCTCTGACAGGAGAAAGCATCAGAATCGCCGGATTGGATACCTTCGTCGCTCTGGTTGCCGGCATGATTATTTTTCCGGCATGTTTTGCGTTTAACATCCCGACAGACAGCGGTCCGGGACTTGTATTTATTACCTTGCCGAATGTCTTTGAACAGATGTCCGGAGGAAGAATCTGGGGTGCGCTTTTCTTCTTATTTATGAGCTTTGCAGCGTTGAGCACCGTAATCGCTGTTTTTGAAAACTTGTGCGCTTTTGGAATGGAGCTTAAACACTGGAGCCGTAAAAAAGCAGTGCTGATTAATTTGGTCCTCGTTTTGGTCCTGTCGATTCCCTGTGTATTAGGCTTTAATCTGTGGAGTGGATTTACTCCTTTCGGCGCGGGTTCAACGGTGCAGGATCTGGAGGACTTTTTGGTGAGCAATAATCTCCTTCCGCTAGGCAGCCTTGTTTATTTACTGTTTTGCGTTTCGAAAAAGGGCTGGGGTTGGGATCACTTTATTGGAGAAGCCAACAGCGGCGAAGGTCTTAAATTTCCAAAATGGATTCGTTTTTATGTAACTTGGGTGCTGCCATTTATTGTGCTGTTGATTTTTGTACAGGGATATCTGGCAAAATTCTGGCCGGGAGTTTTTAATGTCTGAACATTGAGCAGATAGAGTATCAAAAAAAGAAGGTGGAAGCTTGGATAAGAGTGCTGTGCGTGAAGTAGCGCAGAAAGCTAGACAGCAGTTGGAAGAAATGGTTCAAAAGAATCTTTCTGCACTTCATGCCTGCCGCCTTTCGGGGGACGATGCTTTTCGGCGGGATATTCTTCTCAAAGAAGAAGAGCAGCAAGGAACTTCGGTACTTTGCAAAAAAGCTGCTTATCGATTTTTTCGGGAACTGATTGCGGTTCGGTATATGGAAGTGAACGGTTATCTGTCATATCGGGTTCTGTCTTCTCAAAATTCGGATACAACGGAGCCGGATTTTTTAGCGCATTGGCTTCTAACCCACCAGGATACCTTGGATCGGGATGCACTTTTCACCAAGCTATTTCAAAAGACGTGCTTTTCCCTTGCTTCTCAGATGCCGGATTATTTTCCAGTGCCGGATGAGATGGATCTGCTTCTCAGCTTAAGTTATCGGAAAGGTGTTGTCCGAACTTTGTGTGACGGCCTTCCTGAGGAAGAATGGCTGGGGCAGGTAGAATTGATTGGCTGGCTTTATCAGTCTTATCATCTAAAAGAAAAGAATGCAGCAATTGACCTTTATGCCGGCAAAGTTAAAATGAAAAATTTGACCGCGGCAACGCAGTTTTTTACGACGGATTGGGTCGTTCGCTATATGGTTGAGAATTCTCTCGGCAGGGTCTGGCTGGAAGGACATCCGGAGAGCCATCTGCGCAGAGAGATGCCCTATTATCTCGATCTTCCGAAAGAAGCGCCCAAAACGCCGCGCGCTCCGATGGAACCAAGAGACTTAAAAATTCTGGATCCCTGTATGGGCGGTGGACATATTCTCGTCTATGCGTTTGAACTTTTGCTGAAAATTTATTCGGAATGTGGTGTTTCACCGAAACGTGCCGCTTCGCTAATTTTGCAGGACAATCTTTATGGCTTGGATATTGACGAGCGCAGCCGGGAACTGACGGCGTTTGCACTTTTAATGAAAGCCCGTTCCTGTGATCCGGATATTTTCCAGAAAGGTGTTACCCTGCACTTTGCGGCGATTCATCACAGCCGCAAAATTGACAAAGAGGCACTTCACTATGCGTCTGGTGGAAATGAAGCTTTGTATGATGATTTGCAGAAGTTGGCGGCTGCTTTTTATTATGGCGATCAGTTTGGTTCGATTCTGAATGCTCCAAAGGTGGATCTGAAGGCACTTAAATCTCGCTTTTTTGTGATTCGCGGGGAACAGTATCCGGATAATTTGTTCCATATGGAGGCACAGCGGAAAGCCCTGCAGGAATTGTGGCCGCTTGTTTGCCAAGCTGAGATCATGGGGCAAAAGTACGCGTGCGTTGTCACGAATCCGCCCTATCTTAACCATATGGATAAGCCGCTTCGAAATTATGTGGATAAAAATTTCCCGGATTATAATAATGACCTTTTTGCGGTCTTTATGGTACATGATTTTGATTTTTGTAAAGAAGATGGTTATTGCGCATTCATGACGCCGTTTGTCTGGATGTTTATCAAATCCTATGAATCGCTGCGGCGGTTTCTGATTCAGGAAAAAAGTGTTTCTTCTTTGATACAAATGGAATATTCTGCTTTTGAGGAAGCAACTGTTCCGCTTTGTTCTTTTGTTTTGCAGAACCGAAAGGAAATATACCCAGGAGTTTATTTGCGCCTGACTGATTACAAGGGGGGCATGGAAGAGCAGAAAAAGCGTGTTCTTTATGCTTCCCTCCATCCGGACAGCAAAGACCGTTTTGAGGCGTCTTTAAAAGATTTTGGAGAGATCCCGGGAATGCCGTTTGCCTATTGGGCCAATCGAAATGTGGGCAGAGCCTTTCGGGAGGGTGCGCCTCTCGGAAAAGTTGCACAGATCAGCAATGGACTTTTTACCTGTAATAATCAGCGCTTTTTGAGATTTTGGTATGAGGTAGAGCCGGAGGAAATTGATTTCTGGTGCGAAGATGAGTCTGACTGCCGAATGAGCGGAAAACGCTGGTTCCCTTATAATAAGGGCGGGGCCTTTCGAAAGTGGTATGGAAATCAGAGCTATGTGGTGGATTTTGCAGATTTCGGCCGAGATGTTTGTGCGTATCGGGTCAAAAGCGGACAGTCTGCGGCGATGCCTGGCCGGCAGAATTATTTTCAGCCCAGCCTTTCTTGGTCATTTGTCAGTTCCAGCACGTTTGGAGTACGATATTATCCGAAAGGATTTGTTTTTGATATTGCGGGCTCTTCGATTTTTCCGCCAAAAGAAGATCGGCTGTATCGCTTAGGCTTTCTCAACTCTTCGACAGCATTTCAGATTTTGGGCTTTTTAAATCCGACCCTTAATTATCAGGCGGGAAATCTTGCCCTTCTGCCAATTTTGGAAAGTTCAGAAAAAGAACAGATTTGGCGGTTGGTGCAAAGAAACATTGACCTTTGCAAAGCGGATTGGGATGACCATGAAATCAGTTGGAATTTTAATGGAAATCCGCTTCTGAAAACAGGTGCATCGACTTTGCAGGAGGCTGTGAAAATTTGGAGCCGGCAGATAGAAAGTCGCAGAGAAGAACTGCGGCAGAATGAAGAAAAGATCAACCATCATTTTGCGGATCTGTATCAGACCGGCGCGCCGGTCGAGGTGGAAAATAAAGCGCTTTCGATCGCATCGCCGGAACCGGAAAAGGCAATCAAAGAGCTTGCTTCTTATTTTGTAGGGCTGTTATTTGGACGTTATACAGAAGACCATTTTCGTGCGAAACCTGTCCCCTTTTGCAGTCCCTGCAAAATTGCATCTGCTTTTTCAGAGTTTCTCGAAAAACGTTTTGGAGAAACTGCTGCTTCCTTTGCTGCTTCCTTTTTAGGAAATGGAACAGCGGAAAAAGGGTTAGAAACCTATTTCCAAAAAAAGTTTTTTGCAGAACATTGCAGACTTTATCACAAAAGGCCAATTTATTGGCAGATAAAAAGCGGAGAAAAAGAGTTTGTTTATTATCATGGGGAGGTTTGGAAAGCTTTTTGTAAAATTGCAGAGAGCGATTCTCAAAGTGAGATACCCAAATCGATTCTTTCTTCAGAAATTCCTTTTGATCGCAGCCTTGGAATTCCTCAGAATTATGAGTCATATCAAGAGGTTTTGCGAAAGATCCCATAAACGAAATAAAGAGCAGACTTTTGTGGGAGTTTTTCTTCACAAAGTCTGCTCTTTTATTTGGCCGCTGAAATTTTATCTATTATGATTGTATTGAAAATCTGCGTTTTACATCGTTCTCAGAAAGTGCCATACTGTTATAAAGGTCAGCTTCTTTTCCGATTGGAAGAGAACAGCTTTCGGGCAGCACGGCGTAATAGTATCGGTTGTTGTTTTCTCCAAGAAAGAAAACATTTTGCCCTTTGCAGAAAGACGAAAATTGTGCCGAAAATTCATGATTGCTGTATTTCTGTGATTCTAAGAAAATCCGCAGAAGAGGAATAGAAGGATCATGGGCATAATAAAACGAGGTATATCCATTTTGAGAAGATTCGTCAAAAATAGTCTCCTGTGTATAAAGAGAATCTTGAGAGACCCAGCAGAGTGGAATTTGAAAAGTAAAATGCAGCTGTTCATCTTGATAGGATTCCGCTGTTTCCGGTTCCGAAGCGATAGAAGAGGGGAAAACAGGTTCCTTATAAGGAGCTTGTCCGGAGCAGCCGGAGATTTGCAGTATAAAAAACAAAAAGCATTCGCAACATAATATGATTGGAATCCACTTGTGTTTGCCCATTTCGTCACCTCGCTTTTTGAGATTACTAAAATTCATCATAATAAAGTAGCAGTAAGGAAGTCAATAAATTCATCGTAATTGTAATGGAAGGTTACAGAATTGTGATTGACTTTTTTCGTAAAATAAAATACAATAAATCGGTTTATGACAAAATATTGGAGGAAATCATGAAACAGTTTGACTATGATTTATTAGTGATTGGGGCTGGCCCTGCGGGAATTTTTACCGCTTTGGAAATGAATCGGTTGGCACCGGAAAAGAAAGTCCTGGTGATAGATTCCGGCAGCGCGATCGCAGAAAGAACGTGTCCTGCGAGAACCAGCGGTCAATGTGCGCATTGTAAGACCTGCAATATTATGAACGGCTGGGCAGGAGCGGGTGCGTTTTCAGACGGCAAACTTTCTCTTTCGGAGGAAGTCGGCGGGCATATTACAGATTTTATGAGCGCACAGGAAGCAGAGCAGATGATTCATTACTGCGATGAAATCTATCTGAAATTCGGTGCGCCCAAAAAAGTGTTTGGAGAAGGAAACAAATTTGCCGATAAGATTGCCTATGAGGCCCGCAAAGAAAATATTCAGCTGATTCATTGCCCGGTACGTCATATGGGAACGGAATACAGCTTTCAGGTTCTCAGCGCCATGTACGATTATTTGGCTGCACAGCCGAATTTTGAGTTCCGCGCGCATACGACTGCCGATACCATCTTTGTAGAAGACGGCCGTGCCTGTGGAGCATATCTTTTAGGGCCAGATGGAAAAAGAGAACTTGTGAGGGCTAAGCGTGTTGTGGCGGCTCCAGGCCGCGGCGGTGCAGACTGGCTGAATCGGATCAGCAAAGAAACCGGGTTGTCAGTTACCAATAACGAAGTAGATATTGGAGTGCGGGTAGAAGTGCCGAACGCGGTGATGGATCACCTGACGCAAAATCTTTATGAAGCAAAATTGATTTATTATTCCGATACTTTTGAGAATAAAGTGCGTACTTTTTGTATGAATCCGGGAGGAATTGTCAGCGAAGAACATTATGACGGTCCTAACGGAGGAATTGCAGTTGTAAACGGACATTCCTATGCGGATGAAGATCGTCACAGCAATAATACGAATTTTGCACTGCTTGTTTCCACAAAATTTACGCAGCCGTTCCATCAGCCGATTGAATACGGCCGATATATCGCACAGTTGGGGAATATGCTTACCGGCGGCGGAATTATGGTACAGCGGCTGGGAGATTTGCTTTTGGGACGCCGTACCGATGAAACGCGGCTGCAGAAGAGCACTACGATTCCAACACTGAAAAATGCAGTGCCGGGAGATCTTTCCTTTGTTTTGCCGCATCGTCATTTGACTTCTATTGTAGAGACATTGCGGGCGCTTGATAAATTGGCGCCGGGCCTTTACAGCAGAAATACGTTGCTTTATGGAGTGGAAGTCAAGTTCTATTCCGCTAAAGTAGCGGTCGATCAGAAATTCCAGACGCAGCTCCCGGGACTTTATGCGATCGGCGACGGCGCGGGGATTACCCGCGGGCTGATGCAGGCGTCCGTTACCGGAGTGATGGCAGCTCGTCATATGATAGAGAGCCTGAAAGAGGCAGATTAAAATAAAGTTTTTGTGTGATAGCTTTTTAGAAAACAAAGGAATTTAATCATAATCATTTTTTGAGCGCATACTTTTTGAAAGAGATTCTTTTATGGGGGTGCACTCATGGAAAACAGGGTACGGAATTATTTTGTGGATGCGAACACAGCCAGAGGATGGACCGATTTTTATGATTCCAATTTTAGTCCTTTGGAAACGGCTGTCTGCCTTTATGGATGGCCGTCTATGATGATTTCTGAA
>DHOF01000162.1:7566-10122 GCA_002411615.1 Ruminococcaceae bacterium UBA5397 | reverse complement strand
CGGCTCTACGGCTTCATAATCAACATCCCCGAAAAGTTTTCCGTTTTCATCCCGATCCATTCCAACATCAATCACAACTGCGCCAGGCTTCACCATTTCTTTTGTAACAAATTTTGTTTTGCCAACTGCTGCCACCAAAATATCCGCTTGCTTACAGATATCTTTTAAATCTTTCGTTTTACTGTGACAGATCGTTACAGTCCCGTTTGCATGTAGGAGAAGCATCGCCATCGGTTTTCCAACAATATTGCTTCGACCGATCACCACACACCGTTTTCCCTCTACGGAAATGTTTTCGTGGTGCAAAAGCTCCATGATTCCCGCCGGCGTACAAGGGAGCAGCTTGTAATCACCAATCATGATATGTCCTACATTAACCGGATGAAAAGCATCTACATCTTTCTGCGGATCGATCTCATTGACGATTGCTTTTTCGTCCAGCCCTCTTGGCAGCGGCGACTGCACAAGAATTCCATCAACGTCTGGGTCCTTATTTAAACGCTGTACCAATTCTTCCAGCTCTTTCTGAGAAGTTTCTTTTGAAAGCGCAAATTCGAGACTGCGGATTCCTACTTCAGCACAAGCTTTTTTCTTATTATTGACATAAGTACGGGAAGCCGGATCATCCCCAACGATTACAACTGCTAAAGATGGTTCTATTCCCTGCTCTTTCATAGCAGCCGTTTCAGAAGCTACCTGCGCACGCAGCTCTGCAGCGATTGCCTTTCCATCAATTCGTTTTCCCATAACAGCTTCTCCTTTATTCCTTTTTCTGCGAGTCGTCCGTTTGCTGTGTAGGTTGGTCGGTCGGTTCAGAGCCGGAACTTTCCTGTTTATCTAAATCCGTTGTTTGGGCTGATTCTTCCTTCTCTGCTGTTTCCGTTTCCGATTTTTCATTCTCAACAGTTTCTGATGACGGATTTTGTTCTGTTTCGGGTTCAATCATATCTTCCGGAATTTCATCGACCAGATGATTTAAAGAGACAATTTCCGGAGCACCACAGCCGGAAAGGCTTGTCCTATTACGGAAAACGATCAGCAAAATAATAGACGCAACGACTGCCGTAGCGGCCACAACCTGTGAAATACGCAACGGAACATTTGGCAGAAGAAGGCTATCGGTACGCAGACCCTCTATAAAGAAACGTCCTAATCCATACCAACCCGAATACAGCAAAAAGACCTGCCCATCATAGCGACGCCGTTTACGGCTGAAGAAATGGAGCAGCAAAAATCCGATCAGACACCAAATCGATTCGTAAAGAAAGCACGGATGCACAGGATTCGGGGCAAATGCTTTTGTCATATCGCTCTGCATTCCCCACGGCAGATTTGTTTCAGTGCCAAAAGCCTCCTGATTCATAAAGTTTCCCCAACGGCCAATCCCCTGTCCAATCAAAAAGCCCATGGAGGCAAGGTCCAACACGGCAGGGACACTCATCTTATGATGCTTTGCCATTAAGGCTCCGCACAGAAGACCTACGATGATACCGCCATAAATGCCCAATCCGCCTTCCCAGATACGAAAAATCTGAGAGGGGTCTTTTATGTATTTATCCCCTGGATAAAAAATAACATAATATGCCCTTGCACCAATCACGCCGCCGATCACACCAACAAGAATACAGTCGATCAGATGATCAGAATTGACATGAAACTTTTTGCAGCTTTTCATCGTATATAAAATTGCCAAAATCAATCCGGTCGCAATGATAATTCCATACCAATAAATCGGCTTGGAACCGATCGTAAAAGCAATTTCATTAACCTGCAGCGTAATCCCCATCTTTGGAAAAGTAACATTGTGTATAATCTGCATGATATTTGTTCCACCTTCTTCAGTTCTATGTAACCCGAAAAAAGCATTTAAGCTTTCTCCGGATGGATAATCGAAAGGACACGATTTTCCGGAAGCAGCTGCGTATTTAAACGAGACAGCACTTCTTCTTTTGTCGCATTTGCAATCGCATCTACATACGCAAACAGAGAGCGATCTGCAAATGAAAATGAAGCCATCGCATTTGCAATACTTTCGACACTGTTAAATGAGGACACATTTTTTCCGTATACTGTTTTCTTCGCACGCTCAAACGCTTCATCAGAAACGCCGTTTTTACGATAGCTTTCGAGTTCTTTTAAGATTTCTTTTTGGACAGCATCAGGATCTTTGGATTCTCCGGAAAAAATAACGCAGGCATAACCGGGCCCTTCAAAATTTTCATATCCAAAGCTGCTTTCATTAATGAGGGAAGCATCCAAAAGTCTTCTAAAAAGTGGTGAGCAATCGTCGGCTAAAAGTGACAGCAAAATGCTGGTCTCTGCCATCTCTTTTGTAGTTGCGCGTCTTTCCGCTTTTTCTTTAAAACCAAGACTAAAAAGCGGAGAAGCCACACTGAGATTTTGCTCGATACGGGATTTCAGCACTGTTTCCGGCTCCGGATCAAAGATCCGGTCTACGGTTACCGGTTTGCTCGGCTTCAACATTTTATCGCAGAGATCAAGCACTTTCTGCGGATCAATATTACCGACTACGCAAAGCACCATATTATTCAAGTT
>DHOF01000162.1:1280-7325 GCA_002411615.1 Ruminococcaceae bacterium UBA5397 | reverse complement strand
ACTGTTCCTGCAATATCCACTTTGACCGGATGATTCTGATACATAGCCTCCAGCATGTTAAAAAGAACACGCCAATCCGGATCATCGTCGTACATACGAATCTCCTGCCCGATGATCCCCTGCTCTTTCTTAACTGTCTGCTCCGTAAAATAAGGAGACTGGACAAAATCCAACAAAATTTCCAGCGAATCGTAAACATGCTCTGTGCAGGAGAACAGATAGCAGGTCACATCAAAAGAAGTATAGGCATTGGCCGAAGCTCCTGTTTTTGCATAACGGGTAAAAGCATCTCCGTCTTCGCTCTCGAAAAGCTTATGCTCCAGATAATGCGCAATTCCCGCTGGGACTTTGCTCTCCTCTTTTTCATCGGAACGGCGGAATCTTGTATCTACCGAGCCATACCGTGTTCCAAAGATCGCATAAGTGGAAGCATTCTCCTTCTTAGGATATAGATAAATCTGCAGCCCGGAAGGATGTTTTCCTTCATAATAAGAATCCCCCAGCCGCTCACTGCGGACTTCTTTCATTTCATTCAGATTCATGACTTTGCCTCCTCAGATGACGTCAAACGATAAATGGCAGCAGGCTGTATCTTTTGCGCCACTTTGACAATCTCTTCTGATTTGACCTTTGAAATCTGATTGGCATATTCCAAAGGCGTCTTGATTTTTGGCGCATACGTTTGACCCACATACCAGTTTTCCAAAGACCAGAGAGAATCCATCACCGTGCGATAGGAATTTTCCATGGTGAGTTTAGCCGAAGAAATTTCCTCTTCGGTAATATTTCCATTTTTCATTTCACTCATCTGGTGCTCAATCTCTGATTGTGCAGCTTCAAAATTTTTCGTCTCGACACCACTTTGAACGAACATGCCGCCCTTCATGCTATCAAAAAGGGAACTGCAGTAATAGCACAGACTCAGCTTTTCGCGTACATTCAGAAATAATTTACTGCTGGGAGAACCGCCAAAGACGGTATTCATCAGAGCCATTGCAGGCCACTCTAGAGACTGCAGATTGATTGCAGAGCGAAATCCCATCACAAGTTTTCCTTGTGCGACATTTTGTTTTTCTGTCTTTTCTAAAACCTCTTCGGAAGGTGCTTTAACAATCGTATCGCAAGTTTCCGGTTCCCGATGAATACCGGAAAATGCCTTTTGAAATCCGCTGCAAACAGCCTGCGGGTCACAATCTCCCAGAGAAAGCAATTCGATTTTAGAACTGTGAAGTATTTCTTTCCATGCAGGAACAAGCTCTTCCGGACGAAGTGCTTCCACCGCACTCCTTCCTCCAAAGCGGTCAATTCCAGCAGGCTCATCCGAAAACATCAACTTTTGGCACTGCAAAAGCGCATAAGTTCGTTTGTCGTTATACTCTGCATCCATACGCTCCAATGACTGCCGTTTTTCCTGCTCGAATCCATCTTTCGGGAACAAGCCATTTTCAATCAGCGGGTCAAAGATCATCCCGCAAAGCACATTTGCAAGTTCATGAGAAATTTTCTCTTGCGAAAGCGCATAGCGATCTGATATTCCGGCAGCGGAAAGCGTCAGCACCTGTGCGTCTCCCAGTTTAGATGCCTCTGCAGTAACAACTGCTCCATAAAGGTCCGCCATCTTTTTACTCATGGCAGAAAAATCCGGGTACTTGCGGCTGGCACGGCTAAGCAAAAATGGAATCATTGCCATTGCAGCCGCGCGGTTTTTCTTCATAGGTAGAAAAAAGTTTACAGAAATACGAAATGTTTTAAATTTAGGATCCCGAACGCCGAGAAAACGAATCCCGTTTCCAAGCGCCGTCTGTTCTAGTTCGGGCATATTATTCATCTCCAATTTTCAAGCCTCATTAATTTATTTATTATAACACATCCTCCTCCGATAGAAAAGAATGAATATTCTAAATATTCTATGAACTTGCACAAAAATATCGTTATTTATGCATTTAAATTTCCTTTTTTCAAAATGGCTTTTGCTCAAAAATTATGTTATACTAATTTGTATTTTCATTGGAGGAATTATAAATTTATGCAAAATCAAAAAAAGGTCCATCTTGCTGAGTTTGGTTTGTTTTTTATCACCATTCTATGGGGGACTAGCTTTGTTATTATAAAACAAGCAACGACACTCGTCGAGCCCGGATATTTACTTGGAATTCGTTTTCTTTTTGCGGCCGTCATGATGGCCTTGATTTTTCACAAAAAGTTAAAGCTTCTCACACTTGACTCTTTAAAATTCAGTTTCGTTCTTGGCGGACTTCTCTTTTTATCTTACTATCTTCAAACCGTTGCCATAAAATACACCACTGCAGGGAAAAATGCGTTTTTAACAACAATCTATGTGATAATTGTTCCATTTTTATACTGGATCATTCGAAAAGTCCGGCCACGGCCCGCCAATTTAATTGCCGCTTTTTTGTGTATTATTGGGATCGCGCTAATCTCTCTTTCCGGAGATTCTTTTTCTCTGAATTTTGGGGATTTTTTGACAATTCTCTGCGGATTCTTCTTTGCGTCTCATATTGTTTTTTTAAGCATTGCTTCCAAACAATACGACCCGATTCTAATGAGCATCCTTCAGTTTTTTATTGTCGGCATTCTCAGCTTTTTGGTTGCCATTTTTACTGAACCGGTTCCGGTATTATCAACCGCTTCCCTTTTGCCCATTTTATATCTCTCTGTTTTCTGCACCATGATTGCACTCGGGCTGCAGGCTGTCGGAGAAAAATATGTAAGCCCTTCGAAAGCTTCTTTAATTATGTCTCTGGAATCGTTGATTGGCTGCATCAGCGGTATTGTTTTTCTCGGAGAACCTCTCACCATAAAACTGGTAGCAGGCTTTGCCATGATCTTCTTGGCCATGCTCATTTCTGAATTGCCCAGCATCTTAAGCAAAACGAGTACAGCCCCAAAAAGTGGATCTTAATAATAAAAAAGCGGCTGCCTAAAAAGCAGCCGCTTTTTTATTGATTTTTTTTAGCAGTAGAATTTTCCTGCCAATTTCGAATTCCTGTTCCGGTATAAGCCAACATAAAAAGCAATCCTGTCTGAATCCAGAAAATCGTCACATCTGTGATTCCATGAATCAAAACAGCAATCGTAAGGCTCACAGTCAACAATGTAATTCCTCTATAGGCTTTTCGCTTCAGCCACTTCCAAAGTTGTTTTACCTGTGCAATAATAAAAGTCAAAAAGACACCGCATCCAATAATCCCATAGTTCAGCAGCATATCCAAGAAAAGATTATGGCAATGATAAGTGCTGTAAGTCCCAAGTTCTTTGGAAACAATCGTATAAGCCATAGGGCCGCGTCCGAGCATGGGCGTATCAAGAAATCCATGAAACGCTCCCCACCAGACGTCCATTCGATTACTGGTTGTGTCATCAATACTATTGAAACGCGGGAAAAGGCTGGGAATAAAATTACAGGCCAAAATAAATAAAATTAAAATGGTAAGATAAATGGCCGCAATTTTATACTTTTTCTTTAAAAGTAAGAAAACCAAAACTCCGGCAGTCATCGCCGTCCATGCAGACATAGATGCGCAAAGATAAAGTCCAACTAAATTGATTCCAATAACTGCCGCATAAAAAGGTCTGCCCGATGAATTTATATCTGCACGATAAATTGCAATAATGACAATAAATTCAATGATTGCTCCATAATAATTTGGATTCAAGAAAAACGATTCCGGGCGATATGTAGGCATTGTGCTGTATTGGGACAGCTTTTGATAAATAGCAAACAGAGCCGCTAAAACACTTCCGGCACAAGCTGTATCCATCATAAGGCAAAACAATGAATACGTCATAACGGAACGCAGATAAAATGCACATACATAAATCGTAAAAATTCCAAAACAGCAAACTATCCCGAAACGATTCCCATAATAGGCAGAAAGTAAAGCTGAAATTCCGAAAAATCCGATCAATACCTTTCCATAAGGAACTCTTAAAATCGCTCGGCGCTGCTTTTTATGAAGCAATATATAAATACAAGACAAAATCAAAACGCCCGCCGTTATTACATACGGAAGAAAAATGGAAGCCGTAAGGATCAATGCCAAATAAAAAACTGCGTTGGGCTGTTCGGATACAGAACAACGTATTTTTGCAATCAGATCCTGAATATCGACCGACCTCCTTCTTCTTTAAAGACATCTGCGTATTTTCGCAACATCCATTATTCTGAAATTTTATTATACCATGAACGCACCAAAATGCAATCTTCTTCTATTTAAAAGCTTTTCATTCTTAAAATACCATTTAAATTATGAACAAATTGAAAAAATATATTTGAATAATTGTGAAACACGTTTTCTTACGGTTGAGATCATCCTGCAAAAATAGTATAATGAAAAGCAATAACTTAAAGACGACAAGGAGCAACATATGGAGCACGAAAATCACACGTCGCATACAGGTGGTCTTACCTCAGCAGAAGTACAAGCACGAATTCGAAACGGTCTTGTAAACGGCACGGAAGATATCCAAACAAAAAGCACGAAACGAATTATTTTTGAAAACACAATCAACCCATTTAATATTTTGAACCTGATTTTAGGTGCTCTTGTCCTTTTTGTAGGTTCTTTTAAAAATGCGCTTTTTTTGGGAGTCATGCTATGCAATACATTTATCGGATGCTTTCAGGAAATTCGCGCAAAAAAAACGATTGACCAACTTTCTTTGATTGCATCTCCCAAAGCCGTAGTAATCCGAGACGGAAAAAAACAAAAAATTGAGATTTCAAAAATTGTCTTAGACGATTTGATGGTGCTCTCTTCCGGAAATCAAATTTGCTCTGATTCGGTCGTCATTTCCGGCGAATGCGAGGTCAATGAATCGTTAATTACCGGCGAATCAGATCCAATCATAAAGCAGCCGGGTGATCATCTGCTCTCTGGAAGCTTCTTAGTATCTGGCACCTGTCAGGCACAAGTAGAACATATCGGAAAAGATAACTATGCTGCAAAAATTACAAGCAGTGCTAAATACATCAAGAAACCAAATTCTGAGATCATGCAGTCCATCAATCTGCTGATTAAAATTATTGGGTTCATTCTGTTCCCAGTAGGATTTGCCCTGTTTTACAAACAGGTCTTTATCTCCAATATTGATTTTGGCGAAAGCATTATCAGTACCGTCGCTGCTTTGATTGGAATGATTCCAGAGGGACTTGTTCTTTTAACCAGCGTCGTGCTCGCCGTTGGAATTATACGTCTTTCTCACAAGCACGCGCTCGTGCAGGAACTCTATTCGATTGAAACTCTCGCAAGGGTTGATACACTTTGTCTTGATAAAACTGGTACTATTACAGAAGGCACCATGCAGGTAGATGAATTTGCACCTTTTAATAATGAGGAAACAGAACTATTAAAAGATGCCGCCTCAGCCGTTATTCATACACTGAATGATGCGAACCCAACCTCTACTGCAATTTCAGAATTTTGTTCTCAGCCACCTTCATGGGATCCCATCATAAGCGTTCCATTTTCCTCTGCACGGAAATGGAGCGGTGTATCTTTCGCCGAGCATGGCACTTATGTATTGGGTGCAGGAGAATTTGTATTAGGAAGCCGCTTTTCAGAAATTCGTTCTCAGGTTGAAAAGGCCTCCCAAAAAGGTCAACGTGTGTTGGTTCTTGCTCATAGTGAAAAGCCAATCTGCGATCAAACTCTTCCGGAAGATATTGCTCCGAAAGCACTTTTCATGATCAGTGACCGAATCCGAAAAAGTGCCAATAATACCCTGCAGTATTTTGCTGATCAGGGGGTTGATTTAAAAGTAATCTCTGGAGACAATGCAATCACTGTCTCTAAAATTGCACAGAAAGCCGGCCTTAAAAATGCTGACCAATGGGTTGACGCCACCACTTTAAAAAGTGAAAATGATGTCAGAGAAGCGGCTGCAAAATATACAGTCTTCGGGAGGGTAACTCCTCAGCAAAAGCTTCAGCTGGTTCAGTCACTAAAAGGAAACGGTCATACCGTTGCAATGACTGGAGACGGCGTCAATGATGTATTGGCACTGAAAGAAAGCGACTGCAGC
>DHOF01000162.1:0-1072 GCA_002411615.1 Ruminococcaceae bacterium UBA5397 | reverse complement strand
GAAAGAAAGCGACTGCAGCATCGCAATGGCTTCTGGGAGCGACGCTGCAAGAACCGTCAGTCAGATCGTGCTGATGGATTCCGATTTTGCTTCGATGCCTTCGATCGTCGCAGAGGGCAGACGCTCCATCAATAACCTTCAGCGTTCTTCCTCCCTGTTTTTAGTAAAATCTTTTTTTAGCACCATTATTGCGATTTGCTTTATCTTCCTCCAGACCACTTATCCGTTTGAGCCAATTCAGTTTACACTGATTAACGCGCTGACAATTGGTATTCCCTCCTTTTTCCTTGCATTGGAACCCAACAAGGAACGAATCCATGGAAAATTTATTCTTAATATTATTAAAAAATCCATTCCAGGCGCAATCACAATGGCCGCAAATATTTTACTTCTGGTTCCCTGTGCCGCCTTCCTGGGGCTTGATGCAGGACAGCTTTCCACTCTATGTGTGATGCTAACCTGCTACACTGGATTGATGAACCTCTTTAAAGTTTGTTTCCCCTTTAATGCGCTTCATACCATTCTGTTTTCTTTGATGTGTGTAGGCTTTTTGATTGCACAAATTTATTTTCAGCCTCTTTTCTCTCTGGTTCCCCTTACGATTCCGATGATATTGCTTTTAATCCCGCTTCTGTCCTGCGCAACCGCTATGATGATTCTCTTATCCCATTTGATTGACCGAATCATTATGCGCCCACACAAAAAAGCGCACAAGCATAAAGCAATTCATTGAAAATTTTATAAATTCTTAAAAAGCACCGACAGACTAATCAATCTGTCGGCGCTTTTTTTATTTCATAATTCTCCTAAAATATGCAGCGCTGCTTTCTCCTGGTGGACGAAGAAATCTGCCCAACCCAATTAGGCAATTCTCCGAATGCGTCAGGACATTCATTTTTGCTTGACAAGTCAAAGTTGCCTCAAACCCCAGTGAACGGATCACCGGTAACGCTTCGGGACTGACAGCACCAAAAGGATATACAAAAACATTCATATCAACCCCAACATGTTCTTTTATCAAGTTCTGCGCCTGTTGTAAATCCTTACGCAGCATCACCTGATATTCCTGTGT
>DHOF01000093.1 GCA_002411615.1 Ruminococcaceae bacterium UBA5397 | reverse complement strand
AGAAATGCCCGGTGAAGAAGGTTACCCTGCCTACCTCGGCAGCCGTCTTGCACAGTTTTATGAACGCGCCGGTCGAGTAAAAGTCCTCGGCAGCGATAATCGGGAAGGTTCCCTTTCGGTAATCGGTGCTGTTTCTCCTCCGGGCGGTGATATTTCTGAACCGGTGTCTCAGGCAACTTTGCGAATCGTCAAGGTCTTCTGGAGCCTCGACTCCGACCTTGCTTATAAGCGTCACTTCCCCGCTATTAACTGGTTGACCTCTTATTCCCTCTATGTGGATAAGATGGAAAAATGGTTTAACTCCCATGTGGAACCGGATTGGATGTCCCTGCGGGGAAGGATCATGCAGATTCTTCAAAAAGAAAATGAACTCAATGAAATTGTTCAGCTGGTCGGCATGGATGCACTCTCGGCGCCTGACCGCCTAACGCTGGAAGCCGCCCGGAGTATTCGTGAGGATTTTCTGCATCAAGATGCTTTTCACGAAGTCGATACTTACACCCCGCTTCAAAAGCAGTACAAAATGATGAAAATGGTTCTTTCCTATTATGATTTCTCCAATGAGGCACTGCAAAAGGGAGCTTGCATCGATGATCTTGTCAAACTGCCCGTGCGTGAGCAGATTGGCCGTTTTAAATATCTCTCTGTTGACAAGACCGACGAAGAATTTTCCGCAATCGAATGCGAGCTTTCCAAAGAAATTGCAGATATCCTCGCAAAAAAGGAGGAAGCATAAATGCCTAAAGAATATAAAACAATTCAAGAGATCGCCGGTCCGCTGATGCTGGTTCGCGGAGTCGAAGGTGTGACCTATGATGAATTAGGTGAAATTGAGCTTTCAAATGGGGAAAAGCGACGCTGCAAAGTTTTGGAAATCGACGGCAGCAATGCGTTGGTTCAGCTATTTGAAGACAGCACCGGCATCAACCTTTCCAACAGCAAAGTGCGTTTCTTAGGGCGTAGTATGGAGCTGGGTGTCTCCGAAGATATGCTTTCACGTGTTTTCGACGGCCTTGGCCGCCCGATCGATAACGGTCCTGAAATCTTACCGGAAAAAAGGCTTGATATCAACGGCCTTCCTATGAACCCCGCAGCCCGTAACTACCCACAAGAATTTATTCAAACCGGTATTTCTGCGATTGATGGTTTAAATACCCTTGTCCGTGGACAAAAACTGCCGATCTTTTCCGCCTCCGGTCTTCCCCATGCCAATCTTGCCGCCCAGATTGCACGGCAGGCAAAGGTAATTGGTACCGATGAGCCCTTCGCAGTTGTTTTTGCTGCAATGGGAATCACTTTTGAAGAGGCAAACTTCTTCATTGAATCCTTCCGCGAGACCGGTGCAATCGATCGTACCGTACTTTTTGTGAATCTGGCAAACGATCCCGCAGTCGAACGAATTGCAACTCCGCGTATGGCATTGACCACTGCCGAATATCTGGCTTTCCAGAAGAACATGCACGTTCTTGTCATCATGACTGACATTACGAACTACGCCGATGCTCTGCGTGAAGTTTCCGCCGCACGAAAAGAAGTTCCGGGGCGCCGCGGTTATCCGGGATACATGTACACAGATTTAGCTTCCCTCTATGAACGCGCCGGACGCCAAAAAGGCAAACCCGGCTCCATTACGCTGATTCCGATCCTGACCATGCCGGAAGACGACAAGACTCACCCGATTCCCGATCTGACCGGATACATTACGGAGGGACAAATTATTCTTTCCCGTGAACTCTATCGAAAAGGAATCACGCCGCCGATCGACGTTTTACCGAGTCTTTCCCGTCTAAAGGACAAAGGCATCGGCGAAGGCAAAACGCGCGCCGATCACGCAAATACGATGAATCAGCTTTTTGCAGCTTACGCCCGCGGCAAAGACGCAAAAGAGCTAATGACGGTTTTAGGCGAAGCGGCTCTTACCGATATTGATAAGCTCTATGCAAAATTTGCTGATGAATTTGAGCGAGAATATGTCTCGCAGGGATATTATACCAACCGCAGCATTGAAGAAACGCTGAATATCGGCTGGAAACTGCTTTCCATTCTGCCGCGCAGTGAATTAAAGCGAATCAAGGACGAATATCTTGACAAATATTATGGGAAAGTCCAGTAACGCGCAAAAACTGTAACGCAGAAAGGAGGAAAGTCAAATGGCTTCGACCCATATTAATCCAACCAGAATGGAACTGACCAGACTAAAAAAGAAGCTCGCAACAGCCACCCGCGGGCACAAGTTGCTCAAAGATAAGCGGGACGAATTGATGCGTCAGTTTTTGGATCTGGTACGGGAAAACAAAGCACTACGGGAAAAAGTGGAAGCCGGAATCTATAAAGCCAACAAAAACTTTCTGCTGGCTCGCGCCGGAATGCAGGAAGAAGTTCTTGACGTAGCACTTTTAGCGCCAAAGCAGGAAGTTTCGGTCGAATGTGGAACTCGAAACATCATGAGCGTTGAAATTCCTATTTTCACCTACCATACCCGCACTTCTGACCCCAATGATATTTATTCCTATGGCTTTGCCTTTACGAATGCAGACCTCGACTCTGCTGTTTATTCACTTTCCGAGCTTCTGCCGGATATGCTTCGTCTTGCAGAGACAGAAAAGTCCTGCCAACTAATGGCAGAAGAGATTGAAAAGACCCGAAGGCGTGTGAATGCGCTGGAGCATGTAATGATTCCGAGCCTACAAAGCAGCATCAAATATATCACCATGAAGCTCGACGAAAACGAGCGCAGCACACAGATTCGTCTCATGAAGGTAAAAGATATGATGCTCGAAGAAGCGCACCATTACAAAGAGCGTCTTTTAGAAGAAGTTCCGCAAAATTAAATTTTATTACAAAAAGCTTCTGCCTAAACCGAATTTTAAGGCAGAAGCTTTTTATATTACGCTGTTTTATTGAAGCCCATTAACGACTCGTTTTACCAGAAAAAAATGGACCTTCTTTGAGCCTGAAAGGGATAGTATTTTTCCTCTCATTATGGTATAATACGGCTTATCAAATTCTTTTCTGTCTAAATTTAAAAAGCGATGGAGCGTCTGAACGTTGAATAAATA